>CABMII010000129.1 GCA_902386255.1 uncultured archaeon | reverse complement strand
GGTGGTTACCAATTCATGAGTTTGCCTTATAAATTTAACTATTTTTTATATTCACAGTAAAATTTATAATATTCATCCCCTCATTAATATTTTAACAACAAAATTCCAAGAGGGGATGAACATTGGAGTTTAATGTAGATAAACAAATAAAAGACTATTGGGATAAATTCGTCGGTCTGACCGATTCAAATAATGAAGAGTTCGCAGATGCGACAAGTGAGAATAGTGTTAGAGCATCAAAGTTTTTAGCAGGGTTGAACCTTGACCCGATAATGCCTGAAATTAACAAGCATTACACAGTTAAGGAAGGGCTTGAGACATATCCCAGAAGAGCAATGGTGAGGACCTTTATCTGGCGGAATATCAAGACAATCAAGTACTACACGAAAACAGAAAGAAATCTCAAGAACCATCCGGATGAAGCATTAGAGCTTGGTTTTAACATTGATCTTGATGGAAATGCAATAGTACCAGACCATGAGACGTTGAGGCATTTTGAGAAAATAAGATTGGGAAATGAAGGAATGGATGCCATAATGGAACTCTTTTGCATAACGGTTGTAGAAACAGGAAATAAACTTGGTTTAAAAATTGGCAAAAACACCGGCACAGATAGCACTCCGATCAAAACCCATAATGACCCGGATGGAAAATATAACGGACATTATAAAAAGGAGATGGTAAAAGCCCATATAACAATGGATTATGACTACAACATTCCACTCGCCAAAAAGGTATGCGGTGGAACTGAAGATGATGATAAATATCTTGAGGAAATGCTTAGAAAAACAGCAGTTTCAGCAAAAAAGAATATGGAAGAGACCTGGTACGATGGTGGTTATAATAGTCTCAAAAATATTGCATTGTCTCATATTGAATTCGGTCTGATACCACACTATCATATTGACAAAGATTGGCGGGAAAACGTAAGCTATGAACACAGATTTGGCGGAAAAATCCATACATATACACCTGAAAAAGAGATTAACTATATTTATAGAAAACATTGGAAAGACTCTAACTATAAGAAAGATGCCTCATTCGAATATATGATGCAATATCTTGTCAAAATAGGAATCTATGAGCCTGTTGCCATGTATTTCAGAAATAAATACATGCGGCAGTATGAAGAATGCCCTGATGGAGTTCTTGATGTTTATCATATGAGAAACTGCAACGAGGGTATCAATAGCTATCTGAAAGATCATCTCGAAGTGGAGACGCATGTAAATGGAAAAGGTTTGAAAAATCTTGACATCCATGTAACGAAATGTTGTATAACACTTCTTGCGGTTGCTTTGACACGATTGCAGAAAGGAATAAAGGAAAATATTTCTTCAGTGGCTTATTTGACATAAGGGTGATAAAAAAGTTACCAACGGTTTTAAGAGGGCTTTGGTAAGTGCCAGAAAAACCGATGATAAAGAGATAACATTTTTAAGCAATCTGACCTATCATTCCATCTAAATGGTGGTTCAATGACGGTTGATATCAAAGCTCCTGAAAAAATAAAAAGGGGTATGGTTCTGGAAGGGACTGTGATAATAGCTCTTGAAAAAGATGTAAATTTTAGTGATGTCATAATTTCATTTGATAATACAATCACTTACCCCAACCCGTGCACGAAAAATTTTTCAGGTTGGAACCTGGTTTCCGCGTCACAGCAAAACCTGGATAAAGGGGCAAAGCTCCGGAATGCTATGATTCCGTTTAAATTCAGTATCCCCGAAGAAGCTCCGCCTTCATACAAAGGAGAAAACATCGAAAGCATCTGGCAGGTAAATGTAAAAATCGATATACCCTGGGCATTCGATATTCATGCTGAAAAATATGTGGAGGTTGAACGTTGAACATCCTTGAGCCCGGAGGAACCCTTGATATCGGCCTGAAGAAAGATTCCTTTATGCCTGGTGAAATGCTTAAAGGCAGGGTTAAGCTGATTCTTGACAAACCGGTCAAAGCAAGGCGGTTCCTGATTTCATTGATAGGAGAAGAATGGGTTGATGTAAGCTGCGGAAGCGGTAAATCCCAGCGGGCTAAAAAAGAAGAAATCAAAATCCATGGTGATGAAATCGAACTATCAGGTGAGACAGTGTATGATCTTGTGGAAAAGGATTTTGAATTCAAAATACCTGAAGATGCGCCCCCAACGATAGAAGGAAATGGAGCCGGATTGCGATGGTTTCTGCATGCAAAGCTGGATATATCGATGGGGCGGGATAAAAATGCAAGAAGAGAATTGTTTGTGTATTAGGCTGTACTTTGCGCCCTGATATGAAATAACAACTAACTCGTACGAACTGGTACTAACTCACGCCGCCGGTGTTCGTACGAGTTCGTATTAGTTCGCTGTTAATATTTGTGCCTTGTTAATACAGACTCTGCGGTGAAAATCCAGCACCCCAAAGCATGCTAGGAACGCAAAGTTAGTTTAAACGAAACACCAATTATTTTACACACACTGCATATTCTTATATAAACCGGAATCCGTAAAGGAAACAATGTTAAGAACACGCCTCCGGGATTTTATAATCACACACGATGACTGGATATTTGCAGTTGCGG
>CABMII010000128.1 GCA_902386255.1 uncultured archaeon | reverse complement strand
ATCTGTTTAGATTTGATGTTTTTTTGCTACTTATTGAAGGATGGGTCAGAAGGAAGTTAAAAATGAGAATTGCTGTGGAGTGTTTGAGATGAGAGATTTTGAAAGATTTTTTAGCGAAGTACTGAAAATGGTTCGAATTATCCAGGAAAGTTGAAAATGTAGTTCGGGAAGAGTACAAGAAACGCAAAGGAAAGGAAATCTATCCGAATGTGGATTTCTACACTCCTTCTATTTATTGCGTTATGGGAATTGACCCTGACCTCTTTACCCCGGTATTTGCTGTTTCAAGAATATCAGGATGGTGCGCGCATATTATTGAAGAAAAATTTGCAGAAGCGCAGCCAAAGGCTGTCATCTACAGGCCTGAAGCCGAGTATGTGGGGAGATACTGCGGGCTTGAAGGATGCAAATATGTTGCTTTGGAAAAACGTGAATAAGATGATTTCAAAATTTTAAGGGGAAAAACTTGAAAATAAAATTCAATTTTACTAAGATGTTTATATCCTGCATGATTGCAACCAATCCACTCTTTCAATCCTCACAAACCCGAACCTTTACATCATTCGGCGAGACTTTTTATTATCTTCTGGTCAAGAAAACCACGGAGAGCACAGAGGACACAGAGAAAAGCAATATCTCTCTGTGCTCTCTTCGTCCTCTGTGGTTAATTATCTGACCGGGATTGTTCTCAACTATAATACAACAGCCTTTCCCGCTTCAACCTTGACCCTGATAGGCTTATTGATTCTCAGCAAAAAGGCAGGAGCCTTTCTTGCCATCGCTTTCCCAAGCGGGTCATAATAATCCAAAAACCAGACATCATTATTTGAAGTGGCGTTAATTGCAACTGCATACGCTCTCCATTCGAACATCTTTATCTGCGGAAGCTCGCCGGAAACGAGAAGAGCAGAATCAAGCCCCTTGCCCTGCCCATCAAGGGCAGGAACCGTTTCATTAAAAGGAGAAGTCCGGCTGAACCCGTTGTATTCGTATATTTTAATCTCATTGTTATCTTTCGCGAGCGCATACCAGTCAAAAATGCTCATGGTGGGATAGGCTTGTATTCCCTTGTCATGGAAAAACTGCTCTGCACTGATTTTTTCGGTGAGCCTGGCAGTTCCAAGCCCTGCGAAAACGATAAGATAAATCACTAAAAATTTCACTGCGGTATTTTTTTGCATTGGCTTCCTGTATAACCATATAACCATAGCCAGCGCCACTATTGTGAGATACGTATCCGTATAGAAAAATACCTCGGCAGAATATCTTGTTACGTCAAACGGATAGAGAAGCGGGACTCCACGCGTGGTAGTGTAGTCAAGAATTAAGTGGAGCATCACACCGGCAAAGGCAAATAGTACAGTGCGGCGCGAAAACACAGGTTCAAAATCGATATAACGTTTAACTATATTTTTAACGCGGCTTTGCGTTGCAAGATACAGTATAAGAACACCTGTGACAAACCCGAAAAAAATGGAGTGAGTTATACCGCGGTGGGTTAAAAGGAAGAAATTGGGATAAATATAATTAACCCAGAGAAGAGATACATCAAAATCCGGCGCTATTCCTCCTATGGTAAGCGCGGCAATTTCTTCCTTCCTTCGTTTGAAGAGATTCCCGAGCAAAAAAGGGAGCAGGGCGTGAGTGAATAGATCCATTATAATCCCTTAGTATTTCTATTTCCAATCATAAAGAATACTGCCACTATGAGGACTATTGCCCCGCCCAGGAAATACAGGACGCTGAAACCGTAAAATTGCAGCACAATACCCAGGGCGATTGAGCCTGTGCCTATTCCGAGGTCAAATGCTGCTGTAAATGTACCCATAGCAGCGCCGAGTGTCCTCTCGCTTACCCTGTCAACAAGCAAAGCCATTAGCGAGGGGTGCACTAAACCGAAGCCCAGACCATAGAGGAAGGCCGAGATAAGAAACACCCAAAGTGTGGATGCGGTTGATAATACCCAGAGCCCGAGAGTTATTATGACCATGCCGGGCACTATAACATAATTTCTTCCTTTGATATCTGAAATCTTTCCTGCAAACGCCCTCACAATAATCAATGTAATCGCAAATACCGTGAAAAATATACCGGGATTTGTTATCCCCTCCTTCTGGGCAAAGAGGGAAAGAAAGGATACGATAGAACCGTATGTCAATGATACTGCAAACATCATTGCAGACGGGAATAGCGCTTCTTTACTGAATAGCGGGTTTTTCGGGTGTACAACGATTGTTTCTGAAATTGGTAAAACAAGAAGCAGGGAGACCAGCGCAATCGAGGCGCTTACGGCAAAAAGCGTTGGGAAACTCGTGGAATCAAGCAGCAATATGCTCAAAGCAGGCCCTATTGCCATAGCGACGTTTGAAGCCATGCCGAAAATACCCATGGCTTCTCCTCTCCTTCCTGCTGGTGCGATGTCTGCTATCAGTGTACTTCCGGCAGTCGTTGCGGCGCCCCAGCCGGCACCGTGAAGCACCCTCAGTAATAGCAGGGTAGTGACGCTTGTCGTATAGTTATAAAGCAGGGTGGACAAAAGAAAAACCAGCGAGCCGGCAAGGAGAATTTTTTTCCTGCCGCGCATGTCAAGCTCCCTGCCTATGAAAGGACGCAGGAGCACTGAGGAAATCGTAAATACGCCTATAATGAGACCGATTTCGGATTCTGAACCGCCGAGCTGGAGAATATAAATGGGCAGCGTTACAAGGAGGAAGTAAAAGCTTGTGAAAATGGTTATAGTGGAAAGAGTTGTGAGAACAAAGTTCCTTGTGAAGAGTTTTTTGTTTTTCACGGCCTTTTCCATATTGTAACTATCATTGAGAATATAGCAGATAAAATATTCCTTAAATGCGCCATTTAAAGAATCAGGCTTTTAACGAAAAACTGTTTCTTATTGTTCAAACCGCAATGCATCCACCGGGTTCATTTTTGCTGCCGACCTTGCAGGTGCAACGCCTGAGATTACACCCACAAATATGGAAAATGCAAGCGCGAAGATAAGAAGCTGCGGCGTGACAACCGCGCTCATTGTCCCTCCGGGTCCTAATGCCCGGAGGCCTACTTCGGATATTATGACCGATATCAGTACGCCGGAAATTATCCCGATCAATCCTCCCACAAATCCGAATAATCCTGATTCTATAAGGAAAACTTCCATCACTTCATTGTCTGTAGCACCGAGAGCCTTGAGCAACCCTATCTGCCTTGTGCGTTCCATGACCGACATGAACATGGTGTTAGCGATGCCGACAGCGCCTACGAGAAGCGAAACCGCCGCTATCGCAGCAAGGAAAAGCGATATGGTCTGGACTACGCTTGTTATCTGCTGTTGTATCGTTGCGAACGCTGTGACTGTAAAATCCTGTGTTCTTGGATTGACGTGTCTCTCAGGCAACAGTTTATTTGTAATTGCCTGAGTTAGCTGGCTTGCCATTGATGGGTCGGATATCTTTACCTGGATCGAAGTAAACTGATTCCTGGATACGTTTGTAGTTATCACCTCCCTGGCGTAATCTGCAGGCATAATTACCCCGTTATCAGTCCCTCCGCCTCCGAAACCTCCTCCAGAAGAAACAAGAATCCCCACTATCTTGAAGCTTTTGCCCCCTATTGTAACCGGTTTGTTCAGGGTGAGGTCCTGAAGGAAAGTACCATGTGCCAAGGAATTCCCTACAACAACGACATTAGAATCACCGGGCTGGAGGTACCTGCCTGACTCAAGCTGCGTTGTAACAAAGGAGCGCCAGACCGTGGTATCAACGCCAGTTACGGACAACGAGGTCTTTTCCGTACCAACCCTTATATCCGAACTGCCTGAAACCATGCCGTCTACATAAAGCACTCCAGGTACCTGCTTTATTGCATTCACATCCCTGTCCGTGAGGTTAATGGTAGCACTTCCACCCCCTCTCCCCCCTTCAAAACCACCACCGCCTGCCCGTGAAAAACCCGGCGTGACTGTAATCAAATCGGCCCCGAGACTGCCAAGACGAGCCTGCACGCTTGCCTGCATGCCCTGACCTATGGAGATTATAGCTACGACCGCAGCTACTCCTATCACTATGCCTATAATGGTAAGCCAGCTTCGCATCTTGCTTTTCTTGACATGGCTCAGGGACAACCTGAAAATATCAAAGATCTTCATTTGTTCCCCTTTGGTTTGCGGAGATAGCTTGTTATTCTTCTTCTCTGCCAGTATAAAACCAGCAGTGCTATAATGGCGATTACGGGCAGAGTTGTATATAGTGTGCTTCTCCTGCCTGCCCCTGCCTGCGCGCCTGTTGATAGTTGCACAGTGAGGTTCTTTGTAATTGCGTGCCTCATCCCGCTGGTGTCGGTATATTGTATCACTATATTAAGGGTGTTCCCTGCCCCTGGATTTTTTGTAATCTGGAATATTGCGGATGTGTAATCGCCGGGGTTTAAACTCCCGAGCACGGAAGAGCTGCTCCCGACTGCGGTGAAGTTCTTCTGGTTCGGCAGGCTGACGGTCACCGCACTGGCAGGATTAATCCCTACATTAGCGACGTTAAGAGAAAAAGAGCCCAGAGTTTCCTGGTAACTCAGCTCAAAATTAGTTGTTCCTGCCACAACCAGTCCTGCAAAAGTATCGGATGAGTAATCCAGTCCCGTAATATTTACAGGCAGATTATATACGCCAGGAGTCGCGGTAATGTCCACAACCATGTTAAAAGTTATATCTGCTTCATCGCCGGGCTTCAGGTCGCCGAGAGAAAATCGTGTTCCAGCTCCCAGAATTGAAAAAGATGATTTCATACTCCCGCCAGTAAGGTCGATTTCAGCTACAGCGTTCCGTAATGTGCCGGTGCCTGTATTTTTAAACCGCAGCGTCTCACTGGTAATGCTCATTGGCTCTACAATACCGAGCGTTGAGTTGAACAGCACCACCACGGGCTTCCCTTTAACAGTTAATATCTGGTTCTTGAGCTCGCTTGTAATTACAGGAGCTGGAATATTGCTGCTTACCTGTTGTCCGGTGTAGGTAATATATACATTGAAATAATAATCACCCTCAGTTGCATCAGGGTTTATATGAATTTTGAATTTTGCGGTTTGCTGATCTCCCCAGTTATCTATATTTCCCAGCGAATACGTATCTTCAAGTATAGTCACTGCACTAGCTGAGGCATTATCTGCGGGCTCGAGCCTGGCTGATACGTCATTGAGCGATGGTCCAAATCCTGTGTTCATTATCGGAACATAGACATAGATTGTATCCCCGGGATTAACTGGTGCATTTTCAGTTACAATAGAATTTGATTGTGCGGATGCAACCTGTGTTAGCAACACAGCAGTTACAACTATGAATATTATATTTAATAGTTTCATGTTTTCACCTGCCACAAAAATGTCTGGCTTTCATTTGTTGTCCCCCGGTTTGTGCAAATAGGCAGATATTTTTCTTCGTTGCCAGAACAAAATCAGCAGCACTATGACGACGATCACGGGAAGCCATGTTGTATATAATGCGCTTCCCCTCGTACCTGTCTGCGCTCCTGTCGATAATAGTTGTACAACGAGATTCTTTTCAATTGCGTGCCTTATTCCACTGGTATCGGTATATTGTATCACTACATTAAGGATGTTACCCGCCGCCCCGGGATTTTTTGTAATCTGGAATATCGCGGATGTGTAGTCGCCAGGGTTTAAGCTCCCGAGCACGGAAGAACTGCTCCCGACTATGGTGAAGTTCTTCTGGTTCGGCAGGCTGACGGTCACTGCACTTGCGGGATTTACACCAACATTGGCGACGTTTATCGAAAAAGAGCCCAGCGTTTCTTGGTAACTCATCTCAAAATCAGTTGTTCCCGCAACAACCAATCCTGCAAAATTATCTGATGAGTAATTGTTCGAGCTTGTAATTGTTATAGGAATATTATATACGCCCGGGGCTGCGGAAATATCTACAGCCATATCAAATGTGATATCTGCTTCATCACCTGGCTTCAGGTTGCCGAGAGAAAATTGTGTTCCCCCGCCCAGAATTGAAAAAGATGATTTCAGCTCCCCTCGAGTGAGGTCTATTTCAGCCACAGCGTTCTGTACAGTGCCGGTGCCTGTATTTTTAAACCGCAGCGTCTCATTATTGACGCTCATCGGTGCTACAATGCCAAGCGTAGAATTGAGCAGTACTATCACAGGGTTTCCCTTTATAGTTAATACCTGGTCCTTGAGCTCGGTTGTTACTATGGGCGTTGGAGTACTGCCGCTTAAAAGCTGGCCCCTGTAGTAAATAAATATATTGAAAAAATAATCACCTTCAGCCGCATCCGGGTTCACATGGATTTTGAACCTTGCAGTTCTCTGGTCACCCCAATTTTGTATAGTTCCCAGCGAATACACATCATTAAGTATAGTCACTGCACCGGCTGAGGCATTGTCCTTGGGCTCGAGCCTGACTGATACGTCATTCAGAAATTGACCGAATCCCGTATTATTTACTACGAAATAGACATAGGTCGTATCTCCGGGATAAACCGTCGTTGTTTCGGTCACAAGATAATCAGCAGAGGCAGCCTGCGCAACCAGCAATGTCGATACGATTATCAAAATAAAATTGAATTTATTCATGTTTCACCCACTATTTTCCCATCAAGCATTTTCACAACTCTTCCTGCGTATCCTGCAATTCTCGGGTCATGCGTTATCATAACTATAGTTAATCCCTCACTGTGTAAACGTTTGAAAACTTCCATTACTTCTCCCCCTGATTTGGTGTCCAGGTTCCCTGTAGGTTCATCTGCAAGGAGAATAGAAGGGCCGGTAGAGAGCGCCCTTGCGACAGCAACCCTCTGCTGCTGCCCGCCTGATAACTGCGCCGGGAAATGAGACCCGCGCTCAGCCAGCCCGACCGTATTCAGCAATTTCATTGACGTCTCTTCTATAACTCCTTCAGGAAATTCATGAATCCTCATTGGCAGCCGGATATTCTCAATGGCCGTCAGGGTTGGATACAGGTTAAAAGTCTGGAATATGAAGCCGATTTTTTTACCTCTTATACGCGCCAGTTCATTACTTTTGAATTCCGATATGTCCTTGCCTTCAAGCAAAACCTTTCCCCGGGTAGGCATGTCCAGGCAGCCTATCATGTTCAACATAGTCGATTTGCCGCACCCGCTGGGTCCTGTTATAGCCACGAACTCGTTTGTTTTGATTGCCAGGTTTATTCCAGCAAGTGCAGGTACGTCAAACTCACCCATCTTGTAAATTTTCCAGACATCCTGCAGTTCCATTAAGGTTTCCATTATGTCGCCTTCAACAATCGCTTATGTTCCAGGCTCTCCCCATATTGATATCCTGTCATCCAGCCGCTGTATTCCATTTTGTTCATTTCTACAACATCACCGGTATCCATATCAACGAGAGCGGTTATGATTATATTGCTGGAAGTAAAAACCACACGGACGACCTTCTTATCCCCGTTTGCAGTAGATATTATCCTGCCGTGGTACTGGACTGTAATATTATAGTTGCTACCTCCCATCTCGTTTTTCAGCGCATCCTGAGCTGAACTTATTGCGAAAGTCTTCTGTTCCTCGTTTAATGAGAATGTATGTTCTTCCGTATTGATATATCTGATTCCTACTGCAATAATAAGCAGAAATATCATAACAACTGCCAGTGTTTTCCAGGGGTTCATGTGTAATCACAAGGGTGAAATACCATTTAAGAGTTCCCTGAAATCACCTTGAAAGCAGTTTTAAAAAAATGAAATCATTATAGTTTCAGGCTTTGGTGAAACCTTCGGCCGGTTTAAGAACTAAAGAAATCCAGGATTGAAATCCAAGGATATTTCTAATAATGGCACTAAATAAGAATTGATGCAGCCGCAATCCAGGAGGTCAAGCATGAAAAGATTTTATAATAAAACAATCTATGAAACTATGGGAGAAATAGTTGCCCCTGAACACACAGCACTTGTTGTATGGGATGTCCAGAATGCTCTTGTTAATAGCATCTTCAATAAAAAACAATT
Source organism: uncultured archaeon (assembly GCA_902386255.1). Classification (GTDB taxonomy): domain Archaea; phylum Halobacteriota; class Methanosarcinia; order Methanosarcinales; family Methanoperedenaceae; genus Methanoperedens. Next base: position 3,368 of record CABMII010000128.1, on the reverse strand, counting down.
CCTTGCAAATTTAAAAGCCCTCATAGACGCGGCAAGGGAAAAAGGGATATCTATAATTTATACGAAGATCACGCCATTAGCCCCGGATTACAATTCATCATGGTCTATTTATATGACGATGAAAAGATACGGCGTTGATGATCCTGCTAAATTGCCTCAATTTATGAAACCCGGAACCACTGATGCCGATATTCCCGCAGACGTTGCTCCTTCGGAGAAGGACGTGGTTATCAACAAGCACACCGCAAGCGTATTCATTGGCACGCATGTTGAGTATATGCTCAGGAATAAAGGCATAGACTCCATTGTCTTTACCGGTATTGCTACGGAATTCGGCGTCGCTTCAAGCGCAAGGGATGCTTCAAACAGGGGTTTTTATCCTGTAGTCGCAAATGACTGCGTATCATCGCGGGATAAGGAAATGCACGAAGCGAGTTTAAAGGTTCTGTCCGGAATATGCATTGTGGTGCCATGTGCTGAAATTATAAGAGAATGGAAATAGCTTTTTTAAATTTTAGTTAACTTTTTCCATGCTTCCACTTTCCCGTCATCGCCTATCACTACAGCATACTTGTCATGGTTTGACAGGATAATATTCCATGCTCCTGCAATATGTCTTATTTCAACCACTTTAAGGTTCTCTGCTCTTTCCCCCATGAAATGCAGCGCAATTTGTTCTGCTTCTTCGAGAGATACCCTTTCCACCTCCCCTTTTGGAACTTCAACAGGTGTAAGAGTGATTCCATTTTTCAATGACCTGATTTTATTTACTATATCTTCTGCTTCTGCTGCAATAGTAAATTCTGTAAAAAAGCTGCGTTCCCTGTTTTCTTCTACATATTTTATATCGATACCAGTCCCAAACAGGAAGCTCTTGCTAAATTTCAAATCAGTGATGTCTTTTATCAGGATTGATTTTTTCTTTTCCCCGAATACCCTGAACCCGCGATCTATCAAAAGCCGAAAGTTTGTTAAAACAAGAACCCCGCCGGCTATGCGCGCATAGCCGGCAGTAAATTCATCTTTATCCAGTTTCAGTTCCATGCTCTTTTTTTATCGATTATGTATTTCATCCTCACTATCTCTGTGACTTCTTTCTTCCAATTACCAGTATGGCAGCTATTATAGCTATGAAGGATCCGATCAATCCGATGGCCGGTGCTTTTGGCGTTGGCTGGGGTGCTGCGTTTAATATCGTCCTGTTACTGACGCTTGCCAATTCCACATTAACCATTTCTGTTTCCGTGGTAATAATCTGTGCTTCCAGCTGATAGGTCAGCGATGCCTGGGTATCTATTTCATCTGTACCGTTTGGCACATCAAACTCAAACACCTCAATTCTGCTCTCTCCGGGCTTGAACCTGTTATCCTTTGCCACGGCTACAGCGTTCCAGAAGTCATACACCTCGTTGTTATACTGGTCTACAATGGTCTTGGCATAGACCTTCTGGTCGCTAAAGATTTCCCGCCCCTGCTTATCGGTAGCATTAAAAACCAGCACGACTTTGCGCGAGGGGAGGCCGCTTGGAATCATGTGGCCAACACCCTTGTTGGTAATATTGAGTGTAACTTTAACCCTGTTTCCTGTCCTCTGGGTACTGGAGTTTATCTGAAACGCATTCGCCAGGAATTGGCCTGTGTGCCCGCCATACCAGAAATGCTGGTAAACCTTATCCCTGATTGAACCGTTCGTCGCTACAGCCCCGCGTTTTGTCTCCATATGGCAGTCCTGGCATTGCTCTCCCTCGGTTCCTTCGGGGCTTGCCTTCCATTCAGAATAAGTCTCGGAGATTGGCACGCCGTTGATTGAGAATTGGTGGCATCCTGCGCAGAATTCCGATCTTGTATGCAGTTGGGAGTAATTCGATGCATGCGCATTTGTTTTTGAATCATTATAGGGTCCCTCCATGGGGTTATTCGGATTGAAGGTGAAATTGTTATCTTCAACTGCCGTAACGGTATGGCAGAAGCTGCATGTAATACCTTCAATAGATACTGATTTTGACAGGTTGAAATCGTTGGTTATCCGGGTCGTGGGGGAATGGCATGACAGACAGAATATCCTGTTCTGGGGGTCGGATTGATATGCTCTCAGGTATGCAGCCTCAAAAATCGGGTCGCTCACCGAAAGCGCATGCATCGAGCGAGACCATTCGTTGTACCTGTCCGGATGACAGTTAGTGCAGGTTAAACTGATCGGAAACTCTTTTTCAGCAAGCGCCAATGGCATCATCCACATGAAGACTAAACATAGTATTGCCCCGTATACAACTTTTACGCTCATACAAACACTCCTTGTGTAGAGAATATTGCAGTTCAGGGTGATAAACCCATCGTCACTGTTTTACCACAGTACCTGTGATCCTTTATCTTTTGCCGGTTCTTTTAAGATTGGCTTCAAAATCCCGGCATGTGTATAATCCATCACACCCGCCCCAGCGGAAATCCAGTCCCTTGTTACTCTCGATGGCGGCTCTCTTGTTCTCTCTCCGATTTTTAGGGTCTTTTTAAGTGCAGCTACCTTTCTTAGGTGTTCTAAATCCTTCAATTCTTTTTTTACAAGAAGCCCGGATGCCACAGCCGAATCCAGTAGCTTTTTCCCGAGTTTTGTCCTGACGATCGTGGTATTCCAGCCATCTTCGCTTCCCACAGAACCTATCGAAATGTCTGCATATTCTGCCGCATAATCATGACAGGGAAGGCAGCCAAGCATACTGTATTTATGCAGTTCTTTCAAGCTGTAGGTATGCACCGCTATTTTATCTTCAACTGTTATTTCATGGATTATCATCCTGCCTTTTACATCTACTTTTTGGATATTGGACGGTTTTATCTTCTGGTTATCCTTCAGGAATTCGGAGAAAAGCCCGCGGTAATTGAAAGCTTCCATGCAGAAAATGCCTATTTTCAGCCTGTGTACTTCACCAAACTCTTTGAAATCCGGGGAGCTGTCAATGAGGTGCTCTGCTATGGTTACGCAGGGCATACCGACTATGGCAAGCTTTTTATGGCCTGTTTTAATTGCATCCCGCCAGCAGGTGAGGACAGATGCCTCTGAAAGCTTGGTACCTGCAAAGTCGAGGATTTCTTCAGTAGTTGTGGCAAGCCTTGGTTTCCCGATCCATCCTTTGTCTTTATCAACAAGCAGGGCTGAATCGATGACCTCATCCTTCATTCCCTGAATAAGCAATGATGTGACAGTGCCTCCTATCTGTGCTTTTCGAAGAACGTTCTCATCCGTACTTCTCGTGGAACAGATTTCAAGATAGGGACCGAGAAGCTCATCCACAGTTTGTCCCTCTGTAACCGGGGGTTTCGGATATGTTGTTGAGTGGTTGGCATTTATAACAGGGCAGACCTGCAGGTCT
>CABMII010000127.1 GCA_902386255.1 uncultured archaeon | reverse complement strand
TACTAATTTTGGTTCTTGCAGGTGTGCTGTTAGCAGGATGTGTAAGTCAGCAGCCTCCAGTACAACCTACAGCAACCCCAACGGTGCAGCCCACGCAAGCTCCGGCAACTATAACCTTAACCGGTGCAGGCGCGACATTTCCATATCCCTTGATATCCAAATGGAGCTCGGAATATAACAAAATAAATCCAAATATCCAGATTAATTATCAGAGCGTAGGAAGTGGTGCAGGGATACAGCAAATAAGTGCAAAAACCGTGAATTTTGGCGCCAGTGATGCGCCTCTCACGGAGCAGGTATATGGAAATCTTACAGGAATTCTGCATATACCTGAAACCATAGGCGCAGTGGTTTTAGCGTATAACCTGCCGGGCGTACCGAGCGGAGTGAATTTGAGCGGCGATGTAGTAGCTGATATTTTCCTTGGGAAAATCACCAAGTGGAACGACCCGAGGATTGTTGCGCTTAACCCCGGTATCCAGTTCCCGGCAAAGGATATTTTAACGGCGCACAGGAGCGATGGAAGCGGTACAACCTTCGTCTTCACGGATTATCTCTCAAAAGTGAGCCCTGATTGGAAATCAAAGGTTGGAAAGGGTACATCAGTCAACTGGCCTGGAGGTCTTGGCGGGAAAGGCAATGAGGGCGTTGCAGGTATCTTAAGGCAGAATACCTACTCTATAGGATATGTCGAGCTAATTTATGCCAAGCTTCAGGGCAATATCTCCTATGCTGATATCAAGAACCAGGCAGGGAATTTCATAGAACCAACGCTTGAAACAACTTCAAATGCGGTTGCCGGAGCAGCGCAAACCCTGCCCGCAGGTGACGCGAGCTGGTCATCCGTAAGTATTACGAACGCACCGGGAGATAATTCATACCCCATATGCAGCTTTACCTATCTTCTTGTCTATAAAGACCAGACAGATCCAACCCAGGGTAAAGCACTGGCTCAATTCATCTGGTGGGCCGTTCACGATGGACAGAGCTATTCCTCTGACCTCCAGTATGTGCCGCTGCCAAATGCAGTCGTAAGCCTTGATGAAAAAACCATAAAACTTATGAACTACAACGGACAACCACTAATTTAGATGGATCGACCGAAGTTATCTTTTTTCCGCATGAGCAAGCTCTCAGGCGATTTTATTTTTAAAGGTGTAGTCGGCTTATTTGCCCTTGGCATAATAGTTCTTGCATTCTTACTGTTCAGGGAGCCTTTTATAGAGTCTCAACTTTCAAGGAATGCGTTTGGGTTTGGTTTTTTGACCGGCTCGACATGGGATCCTGTGAATGAGGTTTTCGGTGCCCTGCCATTTATCTTCGGGACTCTTGTTTCATCGTTCCTTGCCCTGCTCATAGCCGTTCCCTTCAGTCTTGGGATAGCGATATTTCTCTCAGAACTCGCACCTGAGAAGCTGAGGACGCCTTTATCTTTCATCATAGAATTGCTCGCCGCAGTCCCAAGCGTTATTATTGGGCTCTGGGGCATATTCATTCTCGCCCCGTTCCTCCGAGACTATCTTGCGCCGCCTCTTTCGACTTACCTTGGCTTCCTGCCGCTCTTCCAGGGACCTATGTACGGTCTATCCATGCTTACAGGCAGCGTAATACTTGCAATAATGGTTATCCCGATAACCTCATCGGTATCCAGGGAAGTCATCATGACAGTACCCACACAGCAGCGTGAAGCAGCGCTTGCTCTCGGCGCTACAGGCTGGGAGACCACGCGAATCGCAGTTCTTCCTTACGCCAGGTCTGGGATATTCGGGGCAGTAATCCTTGGTTTTGGCAGAGCCGTCGGCGAAACAATGGCAGTAACCATGGTCATCGGGAACAGTTCCCACATCTCGGCATCGCTTTTTTCGCCATCAGACACCATGGCATCTGTAATTGCAAATCAGTTTTTGGAGACCGCCGGCTCCAAGCTTTATATCTCCTCTCTTATTGAGGTCGGATTTTTGCTCCTTGTGGTATCAGTCATAATCAACATAGGAGCCAGGATTTTAGTGTGGAAATTTCTTAAAGTTGAAAGGGGAGCGGCATGAAATGGAATAAAAGAAAATTAATTGACAGGATTATGTCTTTCCTGACCGCTGCCTGCGTTGTAATTGCCATAATCCCGCTACTGAGCATTCTCTACACTGTAACCCTCAACGGAATATCTGCTATAAACATTGATTTTCTTACACAGCTCCCCAAACCTGTTGGGGAAGCCGGAGGGGGGCTTGGAAACGCTATACAGGGTACGTTTATAGTTGTGGGAATTGCCTGTCTAATCGGGCTTCCAGTAGGTATCCTATCAGGCGTCTATCTTTCAGAATACGGAGAGAACAAGTTTGGCAGAATGGTAAGTTTTGTTGCTGATGTACTCACTGGCACACCCTCGATAGTGGCAGGGATTTTCGGTTATACTTTCATAGTCCTGTATTTCGGTTTTTCTGCCATAGCAGGCGGGGTGGCTATCTCTGTATTGATGATTCCCATTGTCGCAAGAACTACCGAGGAATCCCTGAAGCTTGTGCCAGGCTCGCTCCGGGAGGCTTCACTTGCGCTTGGAATACCGAGGTGGAAAACAATATTACATATCGTTCTGAGTACAGCCATGAGCGGCATAATCACAGGTGCTTTACTTGCAATTGCAAGAGTCTCAGGCGAGACCGCGCCTCTCCTTTTAACCGCTTTCGGCAATCCGTTCTGGGCTGTAGGTATAGACAAACCTATATCCACCCTGCCGGCTCAGATTTTTACATATGCGATATCACCCTTCCCAGACTGGCATACAAAAGCGTGGGGAGGCGCCCTTATCCTGATTATCCTGATTCTTATTTTAAATATCGGCGTGAGGCTTATTACCAGAAGAAAATATAGAGTGTAAAATAGGAGTATTAGCGTGCCAGAAAAAATCACTATAGAAAATCTCAATGCATGGTTTGAGACTAAACAGGCACTCCATGACATTAATCTTAGTATCCAGGAAAACATGATAACTGCAATCATAGGCCCTTCTGGATGCGGGAAATCCACATTTATCCGATGCCTTAACAGGATGCATGAGGTTGTACCCAAAGCAAAAATTTCAGGAAAAGTGCTGGTTGATGGCAAGAACATCTATGAAAGCGATGTTGACCCTGTGGACATAAGAAGGCGTATAGGTATGGTATTCCAGAAGGCGAACCCTTTCCCGACGATGTCTATTAGTGATAATGTTGTGGCTGGATTGAAGCTCAGTGGAGTGAAAGATAAAAAGATCCTTGATAACATCGCCGAGGAGAGCCTGAAAAAAGCCGCCCTCTGGGATGAAGTGAAGAACGACCTCAATAAATCAGGTGTAAGTTTGTCAGGCGGTCAGCAGCAGCGCCTCTGCATAGCAAGAGCATTGGCCGTTGAGCCTGAAATCATCCTGTTTGATGAACCCTGCTCAGCCTTAGACCCTATATCTACAAGCAAGATAGAAGATTTAATGTTAGAACTGAAAGAAAAATATACAATTGTTATAGTAACACATAATATGCAACAGGCAGCAAGGGTAAGCGATTATACGGCTTTCTTTCTTTACGGAAAGCTGATAGAGTTTGGAGAAACAAACCAGATATTTAAGAAGCCAATGGAGAAAAGCACTGAAGACTACATAGTCGGGAGGTTTGGATAACATGACCCGGGAAGCGTATCACAAAGACCTGCATAAATTAAGAGAGGAAGTGCTTAACATGGGAAGCCTTGTAGGCAAAGCGATAGGAGATGCCGTGTTATCCCTTAAGAATCGCGATGTTGAGATGGCACAGAAAGTCATTGATATGGATGATGAAATCGATGCCATTGATCACAGCATTGAGGAGAACTGTATGCGGCTTCTTGCACTTCAGCAGCCTATGGCGAGGGATTTGAGGCTTATAATCTCTGTATTGAAGATGAGCATCGACCTTGAAAGGATGGGAGACCTTGCCCTGAAAATAGCGGTTATCACAAAGATAACAGCCAATGTGCCGCCTGTAAAGCCTCTCATAGACATACCGAGAATGTCAGAGATATGCCAGCAAATGCTGGCGGATACTATGAGCGCATTTGAAAATAAGGATGTTGAGGTTGCAAAGGCTGTTGCGAAGCGGGATGATGAGGTCGATATGCTCTTTGACCAGGTAAGAAGGGAACTTATAACTATTATGATAGAGGAGCCAAAAAAGATAACAGGGGCGCAGCACCTGACCTTTGTAGCAAGGTATCTTGAGAGGATAGGCGACCACATAACGAATCTCTGCGAGAACGTGGTTTTCATGGTGACTGGCGAAAGGGTTGAGTTGAATTAG
>CABMII010000126.1 GCA_902386255.1 uncultured archaeon | reverse complement strand
CGAATGACTGAGCAGGATATGATTAATTCTCTTGCCAATGCCGGATATATCATCAAGAAGATGGATGCCAGGGGGTGCATATAGCACTCTCGTTTTTAGGGTGACCAATGTTTTTCATAGGAAATATTGACTGTTTTAAAAGATATTTTTCTTTCTTTACATGTATGAGACCAAAATGAAAAATCAAAGTTAAGGTCAAAAGCATGGCCTTTTCCAATATTTTCTACTACTACACATAATATCCCGTCAGTGGAACCTATGGGTTTACGAACAACTAAAATTGGCATAACCCTCTCACTACGTTCTTTTTTAAGTTGATCTACATAAATCAAAGTAAAAAATGCCAATGCTACAGTTGCTATTGCTGTAACTGCCGAACCATTACTATTCGCCCAAGAAATAAATTCATTTATCATTTCACATATCACCGGCCTTGAGCTATTGAGACTTAATGCTATAAAGGGGTAGGGTGGGGATTTTAACCCCCAAATTGCTGGTCGGCCCTACTAATCAGAGAAGCGAGGTGCTTCCTCGTTCCCTACCAGCAATTTGACCTCTCCTACACCCACGTTCAACATCGATACAACAATCAATAATTCAATATTTATACTTATTCTAATATTTATCATCTCTTGGTACACTATGCTTCGGTAGGTGGTGAGGATTAGTAGGGCATACCCGACCTCAAATAAGAAAATGATTGAATAGTATATATTGATTTTGTAAGTCAATTCAAGAAGAAATCCAACATCTGTAAATTTATATTCAAACATGAAGAGAATAATAAGACATAAATAAGATTAGCGTCTTACATACTCTTATGGCAACTGTAACAATCTCAAGTAGGGGACAGATAGTAATCCCCAAAAAAATAAGAGAATTGCTTGGTTTATCAATGGGCAACAAGCTCAAGGTTTTTCAGGAAAACAAAAAGATAGTCCTTGTAGCCGAACCCGAAGTAAAACCTTCTGAATTATTTGTTAGCGCCTCTCCACATGCAGTTGATAAAGCTACGAAAGCATCGCGTGAAATTGACGAGGCAAAACTCAAGAAACTCCTCCATGATTTAGGTATAAAATGATAGCAATAGACACCGGAGTCTGGGTAGAATACATTAATACCAGCGGCGCATTGCACACCCAGGCAAAGGCGGTAGTTGAGTCTGTGAATAGGGGAGAAACTGATGCTGTTCTTACTCCGCTGACGCTGACAGAAATATATTATGTTGCTGAGAGGGTGTATCAGGAAGTATATATGCCCCCACAATCCGAAACTCTCGCAAAAAAATTCTACGACTTTGTTTATCATCATCCGCATGTGGAAATAAAACCTTTAGAATACGAACTCTGTCTAAAAGCTGCTATGATAAAATCAAGGTATAACATTGCGTTTTCAGATTGCTTTTTACTTGCATTATCAGAAAATGATAATGCTCAAGTTTTATTCAAGAATGTTGAAAGTGAAATGAAACAAAATATAAAAGAGTTAAATAAACGTTTTAAGCTTAAGTTCCTTGAAAACTATTTGTGAAATCATGTCTCTCGCCTTTCGCGTCGTCCTTGTCGAACCTCTGTATAGCGGTAATGTTGGCTCGGTAGCAAGAGTGATGAAAAATTTCGGATTCAGCGAGCTTGTTCTTATGAATCCATGCGAGCTTGATATGCCAGCGCGTTTAATGTCGGTGCATGCCTATGACATAATCGAGAACGCAAGAATTGAGTTCTCTTTAAAAGGCGCACTTTCAGGCTCAAATATCGTTGTAGGCATGACGGGACTTCACGGGAAAACCGATAACAAGCACTTCAGAATGCCTGCTTATAGTCCCGGACAACTAAAAGAAAAACTTTCCGGAAAAAGCGGGGTGATCTCACTTGTCTTCGGCAGGGAGGACGCCGGCCTTAGAAATGAGGAACTTGAAATATGCGATATAGTTGTGAATATCCCCACAAGTCCTGAGTACCCGAGCATGAACCTGTCACATGCCGTAGCCGTTGTGCTTTATGAATTGAGCGATATTGAGGGTGGAGAGAGGTATCTTGCAGAACATTCTGATGTCGAGCTTTTATATGAGCACATTGATGAAGTACTCGATGATATTGAATACAAGGAACATAAGGAAGACAAGACAAAACTTATGCTTCATAGAATATTAGGACGTGCTGAGTTGACAGGGCGCGAAGTCCAGACATTGCGAGGCGTGCTGCGCCGCATACAGTGGAAACTGGGAACAGGTGAATATGGAAAATCCGATTAAATTCATTCTGGGATGTTATTTCGGTACAAAACCAAGAATAGCTGAAAGCCAGCTTATTCTCCCTTCCGACCTTAAAGGCGACCTCAAACGTGGTGAGTTCGTACCTTTCTTCATTGTAGCATCCATCGAGGTTGGAAACACAACCACCAAATGCATCCTGACAGCAACGGACATGAAAGAAGGGCGCACGCGGCTTTTGAACAAGACCGTGAAAATGACACGCGACGTAAGAAAGCCAAAACCGAACGAGAGGATTTTCGGCACAACCTTGAGCGGCGTATCTCTCACGCGTGAATCGATTGCGGAACTGGTGCGCGACACACTCCTTGAATCGCACGAGGCTGTCCATCTTGATATTACGACTGACCTTGATTTCGCGGTAAGGTCAACCGGCGTAGTGGCAGGGTTCTCATCGCCGCATGAAGTCGGAGAATTCATAAAAGCGCTTGCAGACGGCTGTCTTATTGCAGGAATCCCGCCAAAAAAGATGGTGCCTGCTATGTCTATTGAAAATATCCCGGTAAAATTCAGGGACCATACGCTTATTGATAAGATTGTATTTACAGGCGCTGTGGGCGGCGTGCTTCCTCCAGTAGGCTCAACAGGCGTTGAAATCGTGGCGAACGAGATGGAAGGGGAACTTTCAACAGCGGGTATCAAAGAAGGGGCGAAATGGGCTGGCGTGGATTTCAGGAACCCTGTATTTTCAATGGACTTCGGGACAACGCTGAAAGGGCGGATTACCAACAGTGATATACCGTATGCCAGGACAATCGCAAACCTGTGCGGCTATGCAGGTGCGATTCCCGACGCGGTGATTAAAGGCACGGGGCTTGTGGACAAAAGATACGGCGCAGCGCTTGATTTATTTCATGACACCAGAGAACGGACGATATGGCTAACAAAAAGCGGGGTTATTAAAAAATACGCAGAGGATATTCATGCGCTGATAACTATTGAAGTCGTGCCGGCGGATAGGGAAAGGTATGGAAGTGTGCCGGTTGACCCGGCGGCAGCGAAGGAAATAGGCGTTACACTTATCGGATGCGATGTGGGCGTGAACGGAAGCCTTTTGCCAGGACTAACTGATATAGGAGCAGAAATATACTCAAAGCACGGATTAAAAACAATGTTTGCTACACTTGACCTTGTTTCGGCTATGATGGTTGAACGTCTCGTTAAGCTTGGTATGGATAATAACCTCATCACAGAAAAAACATCAATCGGATTGACAGGAAGAGCTGCAATCACAGGCTGCAAACCTTTTCTTATCCTGAAAAACATAGAAAAACTCGGGATTTTCAAAGAACCCAAAGACCATGTGGTGTTCGTGGACGACGGTCTTGCCCGCGGCGCGGCTGTGATGGCGCGCTGCATGAATTCGATGGGCGTTCCGAAAAATCCTATCGGAGGGAGGCGCGGAGGCGGTTGCGTCCTGAACCAGCGCATAGAATATTATAAGAAATCAAAAGAGAGGAATACATACGTCATCGATTAAGAGAAAAAAATGGGATGGAACACGGATTCCACGGATAACACGGATTGGCACGGATGATAAAATATCCGTGGGTATCCGTCAAATCCGTGTCATCAGTGTTCTATTTCAATTAAGGATCGAGAACCATAACCATCTTTCGCATTTCGAAAAACGATATGCATTAAATCAATCAAACTCCTTAGCCGATGACCAATGGAGAGGAATATAATATGAAGGCGCTTTTGCTGATGGGATGCCCGGAACTGCCAGTTCAGACAGCGGCGGCATTGTATATCGCCAACAAATTGAATCACGAAGAATTTGAGGTGACAGCGGCAGGGAACAAGGCTGCAATCAGCCTGCTCCTGAATTCAGACCCTGAAAAGCATTATATCAAAAAAGTGATGGATCTTGACAGGTGCATCGGCGCGCTTGCTGAGAAGAAAATGGAGATTGACCTTTGCTTCGTGTTCATCCATAGCGATAGCGGCATATCGTATCTCGCTACGGTGAAGTCGCTCTCAAAAGCAAAGACCGTGGCTGTCATTTTCGGGAAGGAGATAGAGCCGCTCATTGAGGCAAGCGGCGATTCTATTATAATTGCGGCAAGGGCTGTGCATAACCCGACGCCGCTTCGGGCGCAAATCGACGGGGTGAAGTCATGGGCTGCATTGACGAGATGAATTATGAGATACTGCTGCCCAACAGTTCTTTCAAGGAGTGCGCCGAGTACATAAAGAAGAATTTCAAGGAGATTTATTATGTCGAAGCTGGTTTTAAGATTTTTGACAATTATCTGATAGGAGTGCCGCCAATCCCGATAGCTGTGGATGGGGATTTTATCATCATGCCGTATGTTAAGCCCTGCCACGGATGCTTTGTGCTGAGGATTCCTGGGAAGGAGGAAGTGGAGAGGATGAGGAAGGGAAAGTGAGGGTGAGACATATTCTAATTAAGCTTTGAATTCTTCAAGCGCTTTAAAAGTATTTAAAAAATCTTTTCTATCACTTTTTTCAGATATTTTTACTATTCCACTTGATGGTATTTTTTCTATAGGTACAATTGCAAAATCTTCTGTTTCTTTATTAATTGCAAATATAACATCTGCATCCTTCTTATCATAAAGATTTTTTTTCCGCCCAGGATTCGAAAAAGCCCTAATTTCCCATTTATCTATCGATGAAGGTTGTTTAAAATCTTTTTGGACATCCTTTTTAAGATTTTTAACTTGAATTCGTATGTAGTTAGGATACTTTTCAGCTATAAGATCATATCTACTATCTACGATAGGCAGTGAAACCCTGTATCCTTCTTTCATCAATTTAATTGTTGCAAGCATTTCACGAATAGCGCCTTCCTTATTTGTTTGAGAGAAATCTTTCTTATGCTCTCTTACTTTTCTATCGTAATTTTTTCTTGCCATACTATTCCTATTTTTCTGCCGCCTGCTCGGAGGACTCTATGGAATTTCTCAGTTCGTCAACGTTTTTGAAAGAAAGAAATTTCCCTTTTTTCTCTATTACCTGCAGCTTTTTGACGTATTCGGTGCGAAGTTCATGAATCTCCCTGCTTATCGCGTCCACTTCCTCCTCAATTATGCCTTTTGTCATGTCTAATTTGTATGCAGCGCATACATAATAAAAGCAATTATAAAAGTTAATCCAGTCCATCCTGTAACTCCTGTCGAAAAGTTGTCTTTGCTTTTTAATTCTCGCCCCCAAAATATGGATTATTACGAAATCCTTATACTTTCTCACAATCAATAATCATTCATGACCGCCATCCGCACAAAACCCAGGGCTCCTGAAGAAGTTCAAATGTTCATCGAGATAGCGAAGCTCAGGGTAAAAGAAGGAGTAATTTTTGAGGGAAATAAAATCAAAGAGGTTTTGCCTTGGAAGAATTGAGCAGTAAATTTGGGATTTTAGCAGAAATCAGCGAGAAGTTCCCTAAAAACAAGAAACCCGTATTAGTCGGTGGCAGCGCTGTGGAATTTTATACCCGTGGAACATGCAAAAGCATAGATATTGATGTTCTTGGAGACAGGGATTCTCTTGAAAAAGTACTTGAAAAGATGGGGTTTTCAAAGACCGGGCGCCACTGGTTCTACACAAAAGAGATTGGTATTGAGATAGTCGGCGACTCTACCGAAGGGAGGCGCGTGAATGAAATCCTACACGAAGGAAAGTTGATTCGGATTTTGAGCATCGAGGACTTGATAGTTGAAAGGCTGAATGCCTGCAAACACTGGAAATCGCAGTATGATTGCGAGCAGGCACAGGTGCTTGCTGGGGCTTATTCTGATAAACTGGACAGGGAATATCTCAGGAAACGAATGAAAGAAGAAGATTTAGAGATGGAACTTATCAAAATATAAAGAACAAACTTTTTCACAACGATGACCTAATTCCCTTTAATTTTTTTCAAAACGTTCCAGATTCACTTTGAAAAGTCCCCTCTTATTCGGACACAACTCCCCAATCATACACACCCCGCATTTCGGCCCCACAGGCCTGCATATATCCTGTCCGAATCTCACAAGCAGCTCATTGATATAGCGCCAATACCTCTTCGGCAGGACTTCGCGAAGTTTCAGTTCAGTCTCCTCAGGCGTCTTTGTGCTCACAAACCCGAGCCTGTTCGAGATTCTGTGAACATGGGTATCCACCGCAATCGCATCCTTGCCAAAACCGTAAACGAGGACACAATTTGCGGTCTTTCTGCCAACGCCCGGAAGTGAGAGCAATGTCTCCATATCGCCAGGAACTTTACCCTTGAAGTCGTTGCTGATTATCCGGGCTATTTCCTTCACGCGCGGCGCTTTTATGCGGTAGAATCCGACTTCCCTAATCAGTTCCTCGATATCCGCAACATCAGCATGTGCAAGCGCCGCCGGGGTTCCATATTTTGAAAATAGTTTCTCCGACGCCCTATCCGTGACATCGTCGCGTGAGCGCTGGGAGAGGACTGTGGCTATTAGCTGGCGGAATGGGTCACGGGAATTGAATTTGCCTGGAGGGTAGCGGTTTTTCAGGCGGGAGATTATGAGGTCGATTGTCATTTTTTAGGCTTGGTAATCAGGCTTCCATAGACTGTCTGAGAGTTTTTAGGAGTTATTTTGTCATCGGCAAGCTTTCGTATCGCATCCCTGTTATCCTTAGGAAGCCCCATACTTTTTCCGGCGATTATCAGGTTGCATACATCGAGGACGTCCTCGCAGGCAAGCTGAAATGTTCTCTCGCATGCCCTTCCCGTCAAGCACTCCCCTGTAGCCAGCGTATTCCAAGTCGTTTTCTTTGAGAAGCGTCAGCAAATGGTACATGTCTTTCGTGTAAAGCACTTCACCTTCCCCGGAAATTCTCTTTCGAATATGAACAGGCAGTTCGTAATACATTGAGATATCTGTACCTGATGGAACGGCAGAATCGATAGACAGTCGCTCTCTTAAACTGGGTTCTCTTGTTGGAATTATGCAGATGTCTATATCTCTTCCAGTTTTTCCTCTTGCGCGGGGGCCGAAAAGCAGAATGCTGTGGATCAAGTCGAAGCTCTTTAGTATCTCAAGAATACCATCAATTTTTGGTTTGGTTTTTGTGCCTTCACTCGTCATTTTGTTTTTATTCCCTCAGCGCAATATCTGCTCTGGCAATAATTACATAATTCTTTTATTATGTTAATAATCTTGCTCATTTCTTTGATTCCTTCGCATGTTAATATTGTTGCTACTAAAAAGGACTTATGGAATCTATACACAAGCCTTTTCCATTCTCCCGTTCATATTTTTACCACTTCCTTTATGGAGAAATTGCGGTATAAGCAGAGATCTAAGGTATAGACAGCTTCGTATTCGTTCAAGGCACATTTATCTATCCGCAGGAAAAAACCATGTTTCACAACAGGTTCTAAGCCCAAAGTGATCGTTGGTTTTCTCTGATTATACCATAACAAGAATAGGCGATACAATAGTATTTATTTTTCATATTTATCTATGAATCTTTTAGATTCATGATTAGTTTCACCCCGCTCTCACAACCATTTTTAACCCGAACAGCCTATTAACTCCCCATGAACTTCATCCACGCAAGCGATTTCCACCTCGGTTATGCCCAGTACGGGCTCATCGAGCGCTTCCGCGACTACGCCCGCGCTTTCCAGACAGTAATCCATTACGCTATCGACCACAAAGCAGAGTTCATATTAATCTCAGGCGACCTGTTCCACAAGCACAACATAAACGCGCCCACGTATGAGCAGGCATATAAAGTCCTTTCTGAACTTAAAGCAAAAAGCCCCTCCACACAGGTATATGTCATCGAGGGAAATCACGACATAGCTTTTCACCAGGACGGCAAGAGCTGGCTTGAGATTCTCAATTTACAAGGGCTGATAAAGCTCATAAGGCCGAAAAAAGCCAACGGAGTGGAGCTTATGGGGGATTATGTTGAACTTGACAGCGTTCGCATCTTCGGGATGAGGTATTTAGGTTCGAGTACAAATCCCGTAATACCGCAAATAGCAAAGGAAATAAAACAAATTAGCGCTGTTCAGGGTAATAAATACACTATCCTTATGATGCACTTCGGCATGGAAGGCCAGATAGGGCAGGATAAATCCTGGGAGATACCCTATAATTCACTTTTACCCTTAAAAGAAGTTGTAAATTACCTTGCGCTGGGGCATTACCACACGAATTATGAATTTGACGGATGGGTATTCAATCCCGGTAGCGTGGAGATGATATCCTTGAACGAGTACGACTTACCAAAGGGTTTCTATCATGTCAGGGACAGCGGCCCAAAACTCATACCTCCAATAACACCACGTCCTGTCAGGCGCATCAAACTCGACATGAGTGGCATAGCCACTCCTGACGAACTCTATACGAAGATAAGTTCAAAAATTGAGAGCGAACGTACGCTGCAGCAGGATGCTCTCGTTGAACTCACACTCTATGGCGATATGGGCTTCCCGAAATCCAACGTGAATCTTGAGCGCATAAAAGACCTGGTCATAAAACAATTCAAGCCACTCTGGTCGGATATAAAGATAATGAGGAGCAATTCTAAGTTTGCCGTAAATGCAGGGGACATACGTGGGCTGACGCGTGAACAGATAGAGCTTTTTGTTTTTTCCGACATGGTAAAAAATGATAGCAGATACCGGGACCATACAGAAGAGATTGTAAAGAATATTCTCGATATAAAAAAGAAGGTCAACGCGAAGTTTGAACCTGCGGATATCCAGAAGGAACTGAGATGGGGTTTTGAAAAAATCAAGAGTGAAGGAATGGGGAACGAAAGTAAAACAGAAGGGGTGCAACAGACTCTACTTTCGCGTATAGGGGATTCTTAAATGCTTATTAAATCAGTTGAATTAAAGAACATCAAATCATACCGCCACGGAACAATTGAGTTCAAGGAAGGCATAAACGGCATCAGCGGTCTGAATGGGCACGGGAAGACCACCATCCTTGAAGCAATAGGTTATGTACTGTTCGATTACCTTCCATATAGCGAAAAGGATTTCAAACGGCGGGGAGAGAAATCTGCTTATGTGACCGTTGAAGTGGTTGCAAATGGAACAATATACAGGCTCACTAAAAAACTCGGTGGTGAGTTCACTGTCAGGGGACCGGATACAAATATTACGGGAAAAAAGGATGCTCTCGCCTGGCTAGCTCACAATTTGTTCCCTTTTTCAAATCTTGATGAGTTGCCCGGGATTTTTGAAAATGCAGTTGGAGTGCCTCAAGGCATGTTCACTGCTGCATTCATTAACCCACCAGTAAAGAGGAAACTAACATTTGATGAGATCCTGAAAGTGGAGGAATACAGGAAAGCGTATGATAACCTGAGAGACACGATGGCATTGATAGATACGGAAATAAACAGTATTGAAAATGATATCAATGGATTGCGCATCAGAACAGAGGGCTATGGGAAAAAGAAGGATGAGAGAGATAAACTGAAAGTCAGCGTAGAGAATTTAAAAATCGATTTGAAAGAATTTACTGAGTCCGTCAATTCGAAAAAAATTATTCTTGAAGCACTTAGAAAACAGAAAGAAGAACTCGAGAAACTGAATAGTGAGATTAACCAGTTGAATGCAAAATTGGAAGGACAAAACCAGCAGCTTAAGAAGACTAAAGAGGAACTTGGAAGGTCAGAAGAAGCGCAGAAGACCATCTTCGACCTTTCAGGAATGAAAAAGAAATACGAGCAAGCTAGAAAAAATCTGGAAAGACTCGATGAGTTGCGAAAGAATCGTGAAGTTATCGTGGATAAATTGAACAAAATCCAAAGCGATCGATCCCTGCTTACTGATAAAAAAATACGAATAAATTTATTGAAGGCAGAAATTGAGAAAAAAACAGAAGAAAAGAATGCAATATTACCATTTATAAAAGAACAGGTCGAACTTGAGAAAAAAAAAGAGGGAGCAAACCAGGAACGTGCCATATTTGTTAAAGAAATAAGCGATATAAAAAGCAGGATGAATCTTGCGAGCGCCAAGAACATATGTCCAGTTATGAAAGGTGTGAGATGTAATTCTATAAATGACCTTTCTGAGTATTTCAGAGAGCAACTCGAAGGGGCCAGAAGCAATCTTAAAGTTTCTATGAATTCCCTGAAAACGTTGGAATCTCAATTAAATGAGCTTGGAGACCCCCGCAGTAAAGTAAATGGTTTTGAAATGCTAATCAAAAACCGTACCGAAGAAGCTGCAAAACTTAGCAAGGAAATAGAAAGTTTTCCAGAAAAAGAGAATGCTGCGAATGAGCTCAAGATTAATCTGGAAAATTACAAAACCATAGACGATGATATGCGAAACGCAAAGGGCCAGACTAAGGAGCTTGAGCCTTTTTACCAGAAATACTTACAGAACCAGTCTCTAGCAGCGAGAGTCACAGAAAATAAAAATGAATTCGAGAAACAACAAAAATCAATTGTGGAAGGTGAAGAAAAATATAAGGAATTGCAGAAACGGATCAATGAAATGCGCAAAGGCTTTAGTGAGACAGACCTTGCGGAAACCCAGCGCACGTATGAAGAGATGGTGGCAAAGGTAAGGGGATTCCAGGTTGAAATAAAAGAGAAAGAAGTTCAGCTACAAAAGTTGAACCGAGACATATTAGAAATGGAAAAGTATCTTTCAGGCATCGCAGAACTTGAAGTAAAGCTTGAGAATGAAAAGCGTTTCAGGGATTATGCGAAGTTCATACGCGAAACGCTTCGAGATTCAGGACAGCATATAGTAATTGAGTTGATAGGAGAGATAGAGGAAGAGGCTAACAGCCTTTACTGTTCTATAATGGACGACTTTTCCCAGGAATTACGCTGGAGTGAAGACTACGAGATAAAAATTATTGATAGTGGTGAGGAGAAAATATTCCAACAATTGAGCGGGGGTGAGAAGATGGGTGCAGCTCTGGCGGTGCGACTTGCCCTTTTGAAAATCCTGTCAAATTCTGACTTTGTCTTCCTTGATGAGCCCACGCAGAATATGGATGAAATTAGACGGGAGAATCTTTCGGAGCAAATTACGAAAATCAAAGGTTTCAAGCAGGTTTTCGTCATATCACACGATGATACTTTCAACGAAAAATACGCTCATGTAATAAAAGTCCAGAAAATCGATGGCGAAAGCAGGGTTGAAACATGCTTGACTTAAAAAATATCTCCCTTCAATTTGATGAGAAGCTTTCCGCAATAAAATCCTACGATGTCGAACGCTCTGAGCTGACAGGGGAATACAGGAATGAACTTACAAAGGTCAGGAATATCGACATCTCGATGAATGAAAGGCTTCCACAATACAGCGGGGCGAAATTTCTTGAAACCGGAAAACTCATTCATCCTTTTCCTTATAACTGGAAAAACCGCCATGATGCGATGCAGTGGGTGGATTCTGTCCTTTCTGGCGTTGCTGTGGGAGCCGTTGACGGAAGCCAGATATATTCAGACAAGAATTTTGAGATTCCCATCGCAGTAATCCAGACCTCAAGCGTATTTAACAGGCATACTGAGGATAGCTATTATAAACAGGAAACAGGAGCAGCCATCATCACGCCCGCGGAGTTTGAGGCGGCAAGCGTATATTCTTTCGGAAGTGAATATGTCGATGCGCGCCGTTTTTCAATGGAATGCGATACTATCATACGGCTGATGAAAGAACATGAAAAGCTCTATGTCCTTCTGGACGGCGCCCTTATCCTTTCACATATAAATGTACTTAACAGGAATATCAGGGAGATATACATAAATGCAATCGTGAAGCTGCTTTCGGCTTCCAAAGAAACGCAAAATACCGTCATCGGTTTTATAGATACCACAATGCCTCGCGATATCACTCTCATGATGCATTTCCTCTTCGGGTTGAAAAAGACAAAGCTCTCGGATACGCATCTTTTTTCCCATCTTTTGTGGGGAGAAAGAACAGCTGCTTTTCTTTGCGACAGGGATGACAGGCGGGGCGAGGTTTCAAACTCTGTGCTTGATAACTACGGGCTTTTTAAGAACAGCCTTGCGTTTTTTTACATGAGACTAAGTTCTGGCCTTCCTGCGCGTGTGGAATTCCCTGCATGGGTTCATGAAAAAGAAGATATCGACAAAATCGCAGATATCATTCGCGCCCAGTGTGTTATCCGCAGCAATTACCCCGATATCCTGATGCGGGCGCATGACGCAGCAGTGATACGGATGAGCGAGCATGACCTTTTTTACGGGATGTTTGATAATTTTTGTAAAGCACACGGGATTAAGATTAATAAGAGCGCCAAGCATTTTCATAAGACAATCAAGAGGTGATACGATGGTATTAGGAGACATAATCAGGGTTGATGACGCGAATACGTATATCGTAAAAATACAGCCGGATGCCCGAAAAGAACGGATAGGCAGGTTCGTTAAAATTGAAAAAGATGACGGAATAATCGTAGGGGTTATAAAAAACATCACGCATTCGATACGTGAAGACATGATTCCTTACATCGAGCCTGAAATGCAGCCCAAGTACGCTCCTTTCAATGAGGATTTCAGGAACAGCTATTACGTCATTCACGGGCTTGGAATAATCCGTAACGGGAGCGTGGAATACAATATCGACTCACCGCCTGAGGTCAAGGATACTATTGATATTTTGAAAACCGATGAGTTAAAGCAATTCCACATAATGAACGGTAAGCCAAGTGTCGCATATTTTCATACCTACCAGGATGCACTTCCAAAAAACGTTCTTCTTTCCATGGTTGGCCAGGTTGAGGCAGGATTCCCTGAATGCAGCGCGATGTTAAGGCTTGTCCGGAAATATATGGAGAGGGAAGCATGATCGGGACTGTCAATTATTCGGACGAGGAAGGATTCACGTTCATATCGAGTGAGCGGCTGCCTGCCGGTATGTTCGCATGCTATCAGGAAGCTGGTAAAAAAATCCTGTGCAGGGTCAAACATGGCGACCCACTGAACCAATATCCACAGGAATTCCTTCTGGATAATGAACTCGATGCTGATGAGATTTCAGGGTTTTTCGGTCTTGACCCACAGGATTTCAAATACTACACTTATTCAGCCGCTGTTGTCGGTTATTTTGATGCTGCGATGGGTGAGTTCATTAATCCGAGAACAAATCCCCCCTGCGGCGCAAAAATAGAGCGTGCAGGAGCGGATGTCCTGAAAGACATAAGCAAAGTAAAAGCCGGCACCTCCGGCTCTGCCTTTGTGGGAAATGTTTTTGGTGAGGATACGGAAATTGTGTTATCTGTCCGGGATATTGTAAGCCAGCACGTATCGGTTATCGCCTCTACCGGCGCGGGAAAATCGTACACAGTGGGAGTTCTGGTCGAGGAATTGCTGAAACCTTATAACATGGCCCCTGTTCTGATTTTCGACCCTCATGGCGAATACTCCACGCTGGGTGAAATCCAGAACAACCAGGAGTTTATAACGCCATCATATCGCCCGAAGGTAAAAACCGTGAAACCTGAGCATATAAAAATCAGGATAAGCGACCTTCTTGTAAGCGATTTTATCAGCATAATGGACGACGGGACAATGTCTGATAAGATGAAGACGCTTTTCAGGTCTGCATATCACAATCTCAAAAACAACAGCAAGAAAAAATTCACCCGGAATGAACTTAAAACTGAGATAGAGGCGCTGCGGGATTCATCTAATGAATCCACGATAGAGGGCATCATGTGGCGGTTCGGGAAACTGTACGGCTCCATATTCGATGATTTCCAGACCATTCCGCTTGCTGATTACTTCAAAGTCGGGCAGCTTACGATTATGGATGTCTCCGGCATCGAGGATACCTATCAGCAATTGATAGCTTCGGTCATGCTGCGCCGCCTTTTCGATGCGCGTGAGGGCACCGAGAACAACCGTTACAATGAATCCCATGTGGACAAATTCCTTCCGTATCCTGTCTTCGTGGTCATCGAGGAGGCGCACAGGTTCGCGCCCCATAGCGGCGAGGCTAAATCCAAGGGCATCCTCAAGACCATACTTTCAGAAGGCAGGAAGTTCGGCGTTGGCGTGTGCCTTGTCTCACAGCGTCCAAGCAAGCTGGATGCTGATTCCCTCTCGCAATGCATGACGCAGATAACTATGCGAATTATCAACCCCACAGACCAGCAGCAGATAGCGCAGAGCATCGAGTCTGCGAGCAGGGATTTGATATCGGAATTGCCTTCTCTTGCAAAAGGCCAGGCGATAATTTCAGGTGTTGCGATAAATACGCCCACTCTGGTCAGGATAAGGAAGAGGCTCACGAGCGATGTCAAGGGAAGGAGCAAGGATGCCCCGGCGCTATGGGCAGAGCATAGGAAGTACGAGGAGAAGGCACCGGAAGTGAAAGCGGATGAAGAGATGGATGTCGGGGTTTGAATAACCTTGGATGAAACACGTTATCTAACGATTCGTCCGATTTCTTTTATGGCTCCATTCTCCACATTCACTTCTATAATGAAGACACCTTTTAGCAAGTGGTGATAAGTCCGATGGTAATAGTCTGCCACACTTTCTCTGCGTGTTGGGTGAATATCTTTTCGCATTACAATAAACCGTATAATTTCAGGTGATAAAAACGAGAGATAAAATACTGCTTCATTGACGAATCCCATCTTAGCACTTGGTACATTACCTCCTTCTGTCCAAGAATAGTTCTTGCATTCACCCACATATCGTGAATCTGCAGACACCAAATCAAACCGATGTTCTTTAGGCGGGATACCTATCGGAATTGGATAGCCTAACCTAAACTCAACGCCAAAAAAGTGGGACAATAATTCAGATGCTTGTTTCTGGAAAGAGCGACCCTTGCCTGTATTGAGGCTATTATCAGTTGCCATATAAAATTCATTCTCGTTCTACCAGATAAAGACTTTCAAACCAACTTCATCGCAGCCCTCAAATCAATCGGCTTAATCAAATTTTTTGTAGCGTCAAAATGATCATCATCCGTCAGGACATGCCTGACATTCTCAACCACGCCGGTTGCAGCAATCAATGAGTCTGCCGTAGGTATATCATATTTGAGGCGCAATTCCCCGGCGCGTATTGCTATTAACTGGCTGACATCTATGATTCTCAGATTGGAAGAAATCAGCTGGTCTATTTTTTCCTTGTAAACTTTTACTCCGAGAATCTTAACCAATTCCGTGAGTGTAACCGCTGAAACTATCCCGGTGATTTTATCATCTTCTACTGCCTGCGCAAAGTCAAAATACGGACTATTTTTATTTGTGAGAAGCGCGGAAATATACATTGTATCGATTAGAATCTTGTTCATTTAATACCTATCTTCTTTCCGCATATCTTCTATTTGCTTTCTCACAACTTTCATATCAAGTTTTACAGACCCGCAAAGGTCTGTTAATCTGGTTTTCGGCATTATCTTAATATGGTCTTTTTCCTCGATGAGGACTAACCTTTCGCCTTTTTTAAGCCCATACTTCTTCCTGGTACTGGCAGGTATGATAACCTGTCCCTTTGTGCTCATTATTACAGATTGCATGTCTTACCTCTCTTACCTACTCTTACTATGTAAGATTTAAGTATAAATCTGTTTTGCAATTTAAATTTTGCGAACTCTGCGTCTCTGCGGTGATATCCGCGCCCAATTCTGCTATCTCCTACCCAATTCCCACATGTTCCTTTGCAGCAGGCGTTGTCTCCCGTCCCTGAGGAGTCCGTTTGATAAACCCTATCTGGATAAGGTAGGGCTCGTAAACTTCCTCAATCGTCCTGACCTCTTCGCCCACCGATATTGCAATAGTCTTGACCCCGACAGGACCTCCCCCAAAATCCCCTGAAATTATAGTAAGGATGCGCCTGTCAAGCTCATCCAGCCCGAGCCTGTCGATTCCAAGCATGGTAAGCGCTGCATCCGCAACATCCTGCATGATTTTCCCCTCAGCTTTCACAAGAGCAAAATCCCACACGCGCCGAAGCAGCCTGTTAGCGATGCGCGGGGTTCCGCGGCTTCGCCTGGCAATCTCAAGTGACCCCTCCTGCGTCATGGGGATTTGCAGGATGGATGCGCTTCGTGAGACCACTTCCACAAGTTCAGGCACTGAATACAGGTTAAGCCGTGACGTGAAGCCGAACCTGTCCCGAAACGGTGAACCCAGAAGTCCCACTCTTGTTGTGGCGCCGATGAGGGTGAAATGTTCAAGAGTGAGTTTTATGGAGCGCGCGCTTGGCCCCTCGCCTATCATGACATCTATTTCATAATCCTCCATGGCAGGATACAGGATTTCTTCAATAACAGAGTTCAGGCGGTGGATTTCATCTATGAAGAGGATGTCTCCTTTCTTGAGCGTTGTCAGTATTGCTGCAAGGTCTCCCGGTTTCTCAAGTACCGGGCCGGATGTGCTTTTTATATCTGAGCCCATCTCATGCGCAATTATATATGCAAGCGTTGTCTTTCCAAGGCCGGGAGGTCCTGAGAAAAGGACGTGGTCGAGTGGTTCTCCCCTTTTTTTTGAGGCTTCGATAAATATCTTTAGCGAATCCTTGAGCGCCTTCTGCCCGATAAATTCAGAAAGCCTTGTCGGGCGGATAGTTATATCTTCCTTTTCTTCGTTTAGCGATACCGGCGCTATTATTCTTTCTTCCATGTTTTATTCTTTAATGTTCTTTCAATTTCAAAAGCGCTGCTTTAATCAATGCTTCAACTGTGCGTTCTTTTATAGTAGCAGATGCAGTTTCCACTGCTTCCTGCGCCTCACGTTGCCCGAACCCAAGAGAAACAAGAGCGCTCGCAGCGTCATAATTAATATTACTTGTACCTGTGTAAACAAAGCCTTCCATTTTCTTTTTCATTTTGTCCCTGAGTTCAAGTATCAGTCTTTTTGCATTTTTTGTGCCAACGCCGGAAATACTGGTGAGGACTTTTTCATCCTCGCGGAATATCGCGGATGCAAGCTCTTCAATCTTTATCTGGGACAATATGTTCATTGCGATTTGAGGACCAATTCTTGTCACGCTGATAAGGAGCCTGAACATTTCAAGTTCGTTTGGGCTTGTGAACCCGTAAAGGGTGAGCGCATCCTCCCTGACATTGAGATGGGTGTACAGCTTTACCTTGTCTTTTTTATTGGTGAGTTCTAATGCTACCGGTTTTGTAACGTTGACCTGATAGCCAATGCCCCCAACATCGATAACCACAAAACCTTCACCGCACTGCGCTATATCACCATAAATATGCGAAATCATATATTATCTCATTATATTTATATGACATAAAGCAATCGAAAGCCCGTCTGCCGCATCATCCGGTCTTGGTATCTCGTCTAAGTTCAACAATCTCTTAATCATCTCCTGCATCTGTTTTTTATCAGCCCGCCCTGAACCCGTTATTGCCTGCTTCACTTCGTTCGGGGTATATTCAAATACGGGTATATGATTTTGCCCTGCTGCAAGGACTATAACGCCTCTTGCTTCGCTGACACTCATGGCGTTTGTGACGTTCTTATTGAAAAAAAGTTTTTCTACAGCCACAGCTGAAGGTACGTATTTCCCAAAAAGCGTGTTGACTTCTGTGTAGATTTCCAGAAGGCGCTGTGGGGATTGTTTTTCTGCCGATGTCCTTATGACACCATAGCTTACAGGAGTTATATTGTTTTTCTCGGTTCGTATGACACCAAAGCCCACTGTCGCAAGCCCGGGGTCGATTCCGATAACAATCATGCTGTTTAAAAAGTGCTTAACATTTAAGTGCTTTGCCTATCAGTCAATTATTCTTTTGAATTTTTTTATTGCAAATGACTACGAAACCTTTATCTGAAATCACTTATAACATTATCATGAGAAAGGGATAGTGTAGCGTAGAATATCTTTCCAATCTCGATAATAGATACAGGTGTGAAAAATATGCCAAAATTAGTAGTTGTATATCTCAGTACATCGGGAAACACAAAAGCGATGGCGGATGCAATCGTTGACGGTGCAGTTTCAAGAAATATTGACGCGGTCGCCATGAATTTCCATGAAGCAAAAATAGAAGATTTAAAATCCGCGGATGCCATTGCGCTTGGCTCCTCGACTTTCTATTACAAGATGCTGCCTCCAATGGAGAAATTCATTGACAGCCTCTCAAAAGCGAACGCCAAAGGTAAATTCGGGGCGGCCTTCGGCTCTTACGGATGGAGCGGTGAGGCGCCGGGGATGATAGCTGAAAAGATGCGGGAAATCGGAATGACAGTGATTGACCCGGTTCTGCGTATCCAGTACCAGCCTACGGATAAAGACCTTGAAGAGTGCAAGCGCCTGGGAAAGGACATTGCCAATAAGATGAAGAAAAGCGGTTGAACCTCCGCTTTTTTATTTTTCTATTTTTTCTCCTGATTTAGATTTGTAACTGTTTTTTTTGTTGGTTATTGCTGGTTTTCCATATTTTGATACAAAAACATTTGTATCTATTATAACATAATAAGAAAAATAATGTGGAATATAATCCAGGAAAAATTCAAAAACCATCCTGCCCAGGAAAAAGTTATCCGGCTGCTATTGGAAAGAGGGTTCCAGGTAAATGAGCTGGGGAGGGTTGTCTCCGGAAGTATCGAGATTCCGCACACCCAGATAGCAAATGAGATAGCTGTGGACAGGCGTGTTGTGGATTCTACGTGTGAGACTATAATGGGGGATGAGACGCTTACGCAAATATTCAGGAACGTCCGCACCATGCCATTCCTCCGGGAAGTCGCGCCGCTGCTGGGTCTTGGGGTAATCGTGATAGCGCCTGATAACGCAGCCCGCAAAGGTCTTCTGGGCGCGGTGGCGACTGCGGTGGCAGAGCATGGGATTATCATCAGGCAGGCGGTTTCTGATGACCCGTATTTGACAGAGGAGCCGAAGCTTACTATAATCACAGAGGGCAAGGTGAGCGGGGAGCTTGTGAATACCCTTACCGGGATAAAAGGCGTGAAGAGCGTGACTGTTTATTGATGCGGGTTGGGTTTTTTGAGGGTTTTTAACGTGTTCTCATCATTGAAAACTCAGGATGTGCACCATGGAAAAAACGCTATGTTCAGGCATCGTACATCGTAAGGGTTATAATATGACTAATTAAATTACGCTTAAATTCTCTAATTTAGGAAAGTTTTATAAATATAGAAAATAAATAATATTGTTTCATGAAAAAAACATCAGTTCCATGTTATATTGATATCTACGCTGGCTGTGGTGGACTTTCACTTGGACTATTTAAGGCGGGCTGGAGAGGTATATTTGCCATCGAAAAAAGTAAAATGGCATTTGAAACCTTGAAACACAATTTGATTGATAAAAAAAAGCATTTCGATTGGCCGTCTTGGTTGCCCGTTACTGAACATGATATTAATGAAGTTTTAAAAAATCACAGGAATGAACTTGAAAAGCTTAATGGGAAAGTAGATCTTGTGGCAGGGGGGCCGCCTTGCCAAGGTTTTTCCTTGGCTGGAAGACGGAATAAGAACGATGAAAGGAATAAATTAGTGGATTCCTATATAGAATTCATCAGGATTGTTAAGCCAAGAATTCTTTTTTTTGAAAATGTCAAGGGCTTTACCATCGGTTTCAAGAACAAGAAATCAAGAGGGGAAGCCTATTCCGATTATGTCCTAAGGGAACTTGGGAAATTGGGTTACAAGGTGCATGCCAAGATAATTGACTTTTCAAATTACGGTATCCCGCAAAGAAGAAAACGGTTTATTTTGGTAGGGATGCTGGAAGGAAGCCCTGAATTATTTTTTACAAATATAGACCAAGACAAGATCGAATTTCTAAAAAATAAAGGCTTAAAAGCTAAAGTCACTCTCGGTGAGGCAATTTCGGATTTAGAAAGAAAACATGGTGAAATTACTTCTGTTTTTTCAAAAAAATTCAAGGAAGGATTTTATGGGGAACCAGAGAGCGATTATCAGAAATTATTAAGGAAAAACCCTATTGGGAAATTGCCTGATAGTCATAGGTTTGCCAAACATAAGAAGGAAACAATTGTAAAATTCGAATATTTTTTGAAGAATTGCCCCAGAGATAAGAATATTAGCGTTGAAATTAAGAATAAATTTATCTTAAATAAAAAATGCATCATACCTCTAGGTAAAAACACGCAAAGCCCAACTTTGACAACCCTTCCAGATGATTATATCCATTACTCTGAACCAAGGATTTTAACTGTCAGGGAGTATGCGCGGATACAATCTTTTGATGATTGGTTTGAATTCAAGGATAAATACACTACGGGTGGAAAGCGAAGAAAAGGGGAAGTCCCCAGATATACCCAAGTTGGCAATGCTATTCCTCCTTTGTTTGTGGAACTATCAGGCATTGTACTGAAGGCGATGACGTAAATGGCAGAAGAACTTGATTTTAAAATTAGTTCAGGATTAAAAAATATCATTGGCAAGGAATTAATTACTGATGATTTGATTGCTATATTTGAACTTGTCAAAAACTCGTATGACGCCAGTGCCAAGTCTGTAAAAATAGTTTTCCAAAATATCAAAGAAGAAAACAAAAGTAAAGGAGCCAAAATCCTGATAATTGATGATGGGGATGGGATGTCCCACGATGATTTAAAAAACAAATGGTTATTTGTTGGCTATTCTGAAAAAAGAGATTTTGAAAAAGGACTCGAAACTAACGATTTCAGGGATAAAATTGGAGAGCGGAGAAGGATTGTTGCTGGCGCGAAAGGTATTGGAAGGTTTTCATGCGATCGGCTAGGAAAGATTCTTAAATTATATACAAAAAAAGAAAATGAAAACATTATTCACCAGCTTTACATGGATTGGAATAAATTCGAAGAAGACCCAAAAACGGAATTCCAGACAATCAAAGTGAATTATGAGTCGAATAACCAAACAGAAATTAAAGAATTAAATATTAAATTGCTAAAAGGGACTATCCTTGAGATTAGTTCTTTGAGAAATGATAATTGGGATAGGGAAAAGCTATTAAAGTTAAAACGATACATGCAGAGATTGATTAACCCATCGCAGGTTGGTGAAAATCATGAATTTGAAATTTTCCTTGATGCTAAAGAATATACGGAAGAGGATGAAAAACACCGGCTTGAGGGAGATTTTGAAGTAATTAATGGTGTTGTTAAAAACATAGTTTTTGAAAGGCTTGGTATAAAAACAACTCATATCAATTGTAAGATTGATGAGAATGGTAAAAAAATATACACAGAATTAATTGATAAGGGCAAACCCATATTTAATCTTGAGGAAAAAAACGAGTATATTGATTTAAAAAACATTAGTATCAAGCTCTTTTTCTTGAATCAAGAAGCGAAATATACATTCACGAAAGTAATGGGCTTGCAACCAGTAAATTATGGCTCAATTTTCTTATATAAAAATGGCTTTAGAATCCATCCTTATGGGGATTTCGGTGATGATTGGCTTGGCTTGGATAGAAGAAAAACCCAAGGTTACCAAAGATTCATGGGAAATAGGGAATTGATGGGGAGGATTGAAATTAATGGTTATCAACCTGATTTCAAGGAGGTGTCAAGCAGGGATAGTGGTGTAATAAAGACCCAAAGTTATGAGCAGTTACTAGATTTTTTTGCAGAAAAAGTCTTAAGAAGGTTAGAAAAATACGTTGTTGAAGGGCTTGACTGGGACCCAGGAAATTCCGTAAAAACGCCTGAAAAGATAGAGGAGGATAGTTTAGCATTAATTGATAAAATTGTTGGACAAGTGAAAGATCCAAAGAAAAAAGTAAATTTTAACCCGGATTTGCTTGATATTTTCAAGAAAAAACAAGTCGAAAAAATTCCTGAATTAATTAAAAATGTTGAGTCCTTAAAAAAATATGCCCCATCATCAAAAGAAAAGGAATATATCGACACACAATTAAAGTCTTTTAAAAAAGCTACAAAAATTCTTGAAGATGAAAAGAAAGAAAAAGAAAAGGAACTTGATGCAACAAAGAAAACCACACTATTCTTGAGCAAGGCCGTTTCAGCGGATAAAGATGTCCTAATTAATCTAAATCATTCA
Source organism: uncultured archaeon (assembly GCA_902386255.1). Lineage (GTDB taxonomy): Archaea > Halobacteriota > Methanosarcinia > Methanosarcinales > Methanoperedenaceae > Methanoperedens. Next base: position 1,373 of record CABMII010000126.1, on the reverse strand, counting down.
ATAAAAATTACTACTTTCGCTATTGATAAAATAATAGATAAAATCAACCAGAAAATAAAAGAAGGGGGAAATTTAACGGAGATACTTCCATTAATAGATGAAATAAATTTAGAAAACCAGAAAATAAGAATTTTATCTAGTTATGTTAGTTTTGCAAGTTTTGATACTAAAGTTGAAACCATAAAAAGGGACATGGTTTTGTTCATTAAAGAATATCTGGACAAAATAATATCTGTTCGGGATAAGAGTCTTAAAATTAGGTTTTTGAATGAAAATATTGTGTTTGATAAAAAATTTAAACCACTTGAAATATCAATTATTTTGGATAATCTAATTGACAATTCCCGAAAGGCTGGAGCATCTTCATTATTTGTAAAATTTGAAAGTTTAAATAATAATCTCCATCTATTTATTTCTGATAATGGTGAAGGTGTAGATGATGAAGCAAAGAATTATATTTTTAATAGGGGATATACCACAACTGATGGCTCAGGGATTGGATTATACCACGTAAAGAAAATTTTAGAATCCTCGGGTGGGGATATTAAATTCATTGGCAATAATATTAAAGGTTTAGAAAAAGGTGCGTGTTTCGAGGTGGTGTTAAAATGATGCAAAATTTTACGATATTATGGATAGAAGATAAAGAAATCGTCATAACTTCACAAGTTCCAGATATTAAAAGATTTTTAGAAAAAGAAGGATTCCAATTAAACTTGTTAATAGATAATGAAGGCGAAAGATTTAAAGAATATCTTAATAATGAACCTATTGATATAATAGTAACAGATTATAACATTTCTGAAACCGTTAAAGGTATCGATGTTGTAGATTATGTGCGGGAAAAGAAAATGCTTAATGATATCTTATTCTATTCTGTTCATGATGATTTATTTGAGGATGGGGCAATATATACTAAATTGGGCCATTATGGACTTGTTGAGGTTTGTGAAGGAAAGGAAGTTACAGAGCCTTTAAAGAATTTAATCAAAAAGAACATTATAAGATGTCAGGATATTGTTTTTTTACGAGGATTTGTAATCTCAAGATCCATTGAGTTAGAGTTGAAACTCAACGAATTTCTCGCCAGATATTTCAAGATTCCAGAAAAGCAACTGGAAGAATTCCATAATACCATATTGGAAAGTAGTTATGTTCCAATGGCTGGTAAAAAGAAATGGTTAAGCCAAATACTTGAAAAGAATGGTATCAAAAAAGAACCAGAGTTTGAAGGCTTACTCAATAAACTACCTGAACAGATAGACTTTTCCCCCCTACATTCTTCAATCGTACACTCTCAATAACTCAATTTCACATTCTATCAACCGTTTTTTCTCACAAAACCAAACCGAAATATTTATTTCTTTGTAGGG
>CABMII010000125.1 GCA_902386255.1 uncultured archaeon | reverse complement strand
ATCATCTGAAAACCATTCATTATTTATAGATAGGGAATAAAAAGTTTAATTTAATTATTATGTAGACCCTACAAAAAATTGAACTACCGTTTTTGGTTATGGTATTATTTTATAAACTCCGGTTAAAAGTATAATAGTATACAAAAAAATAAAAGTATACAAATATACTAAAATTACTACTTTCGGAGAAATCTCTTGCAAACCTCAAGATCAGCCCGTGTATTAACGTTCAGCGCCAGCTCTTCATCATCCAGGATAAGATTATAATCCTCCTGCTCTTCCTTTATCCTGTCAGCATCAAGGATATTTATTCCGCATGGGACTATAAAGCTTGAATTCTTATGAAAAACAGTATCGGGACGAAGACCAAGCCTTGTGAACACCTCCAGATTCATATGAACCGAGAGCGCAGGTGTGCCAACTTCATTGTATTTTTCCATTATCCTGTCTATCAATCCTGAAGTAACAAGGGGCAGGTCTGCCATCATTATGAATACACGTCCTTTGATGCCCGCTTTTTCAACTGCCAGCACCATATCATGCACAAAACCTTCGCCGCCGGTTTCTATTATCTCCACTGTTTCATGTTCTTTTTTAAAATCACAAATCCATTCAACAGTTCTTTTCACCCTCGGGGAAGTAGCGACGAAGATGCGGTCGATATTCTGCGACCCAAGGAGAGCATCCAGCACATAATGAATAAGAGGCTTGCCAAGAAGAGACGTGAGAGGTTTTTCCTCCATCCCGAGCCGCTTTCCCATACCGCCTGCCATCACAATAGCATCCAGGCGAATCCCCCCATGAAAAACAACGCTGCAAGGCGCCCGATCTCATTCGATGCGCCCACAACATCGCCGCTAACGCCGCCGAAATGGCTGTTAGCGGTATTGAGAACAAGAAGCCCTGCCAACTGGGATATTATTACTGCTTCAATTCCAAAGACACCCATAAGGACATAACCAACCGCGCCTGAAAAAACCATTCCGATAATAAAATCGGATTTTTTTGTATTATCCACTGTCATTGCACCGAAACCCTCATGCAGCCGCCTTCCAAAAGCTGCGATTGTGACCATGGACTGCTTTGCAGCAGTTTCTGCAACGATCAATGCAAAAGGGAGAAACAGGGGCCGGGAGTTTATTTCAGCAATGAAAAAAAGAATAGAGAAGATTCCAAGAATTGCCAGGATGCAAAAAACCAGGCCGCCTGTGCCGATTGCAGTGTCGCGCATGGCTGATATTTTTTTATCTTTTGTGCCATGCGCCGCTATGCCATCGCCAAAATCAGCAAGCCCGTCGATATGGTTGAAACCTGTAAAGAAGTAAATAGAGATAATAATTATTAGCGAGGCTAGAATTGGTGGGAAAATCGCAGATGATACAAGACCAATCACTGCAAATATAACACCCAGAACTGCGCCGACAACAGGGAAAAGATAGATATGTTTCATCAGTTTCTCAATGCCTTCCATGCTGATACCTACCGGTATAGTGGTTAAAAAACCAAAACCGTTACGGAGGGCACTGAGAACGTTTTTCATCCCGCAAACCCGCCCTGTAATGTTTCAGGTTTTTTCTTTGTTGCCTTTGTCTTTTTTACTTTTGCTGCGGCAGTTTTCTTGCCATTACCCTTTCCCCGTGAATACATATTGGCTGATGCTCCGCCTATGAGCCCGGCAATCACATCGTCCATGAAAGGACCGAGTTTGGAGAGAATCCCGGGTTTTAATTTGTCAAACCTCACGTATTCGAATATTCCCTTGTCGCCGCTGATATATTTCGCTATGCTCATCCCGATTACCTCATCAACGATAAGGAAGGTCAGGTCTTTTTTGAAAGTCTCTTTGCTCATGCCCGGAAGCTCGTTATTCTCGCCTGCTTTTTCAAGAAGCATTCCTGCAAATAGCAATATGCACAGGTTTGGATCGGAAAGTGCATGCTTTAATTCGCGTTTGAATACGCGCTCTGCTATTTCCCTGTTCTCAACGCCGGGATGGGGGACATAGAGTTCCATGGCCGCCGATACAAGTACCTCTTCGGATAGCCCTGCTTCTTTGAGCACTTTCATTATGCTTATGGCATTAGAATCGTTCACTTCTTTTGGCTGGTTCTTTTTCTTTTTTTCTCTTTTTATAGTTGATAATTTCATATTGTCACCTGTTTAATAACTAAAAGCAAAATTTAACCGCTGATTGGCGCTACGAAACGGTTTTAATCTGCATATGGGCGCAGGTAAATGCTGATAACAGAAGTCGTCTCGTATATTTTTTAACCGCAGATGAACGCGGATAAACGCAGATTCATGATTGGCAAATCTGCGCGCATAATAGTTTACTGTTGAAATGGATTTTAACCGCACATTGGCGCTATGAAACGGATTTAAACCGCAGATGAACGCAGATAAACGCAGATACTTTTTAACGAAATTGCCGTTGCTGTCTTTTATTGGGTCTTTATTTATTTCCAATTCCATTCACTATCCTCTTAATTTCAACTCTTGGCTTACTGAAATTGATAAGCAAACAAAGTT
>CABMII010000124.1 GCA_902386255.1 uncultured archaeon | reverse complement strand
TTTCAGATTGTTTTCCCTTAGCCAGGTCCTTGCCTGTTCCCTTGTGAATAATTTTGCCATGTTGTCTCAACTCCTATAATATTTGCTCTACATTATAGAAGTTTCAACAAAATCGGTTACACTCCCGCGAACTAATACGAACTCGTACAAACTCCGGTGGGATGAGTTCGTAAAGCGACACCTCGCTTTATGCGGTGTCCACGTACGGCTTCGCCGTACGTGTTGTATTTAATAAACTTTTCTAAAAGTTTAGCGACACCTCGCTTTATGCGGTGTCCACGTACGGCTTCGCCGTACGTGTTGTATTTAATAAACTTTTCTAAAAGTTTAGCGACACCTCGCTTTATCGGTGTTCATGTATGCGAAGCATACCTGTCGTTTAATAAAACTTTCCTAAAGTTTTCAGTTCGTACGAGTTAGTTGTTGATTTTTCATACCTGGTCGCAAAGATAGTTTTATTTTTTGGTTTAACTGATTAATTTCATTAATGCAAATGCCACTGAACCTGCAAGGAGAGGCGAGATGAACCAGGCAATCATTATCTTCTTCACGGTAGTGCTTCTTATGATATGCATACCGCTGTTAGCGCAACCGATCCCGATCACTCCTGCGGTCACAATCTCACCGAGTGAGACCGGGATTCCAAGTATCGTGGCAATGTGAACAATCAAGGCTGCTACGAACTCTACAAACGTGGCCCGGATTACACAGAGTTCACAGATGTCATTTCCTACCGTATCCAGTATCCTTCCCCCCATCAGAAGGGCGCCAAAACCAATAGCAAGACCTCCAAAAACCGCGCCATAAAAGGATGATATAGTATTATCCGCACCTACAAAAGGTCCGACAACAATGCCCGCATGGTTGGCTCCGGCAGTATATGCCACATAAGAACCTGAGATTGTAAGAAGGATACTTAATGATTTTTTTATCGAGGCTTCCGAACGGCTGTGGTCTGCAATCCAGATAAGGATATCTGTGTAAAGGTATTTGCCCATCAGGTATGCAAGCACCCAGGCAAGAAGAGGTGTAACCACCCACCAGACGACAATCGTGCCAAGCGTATGTACATTTAATTTCGAAGCTCCTAAGAATAATCCGATTCCGACAATAGACCCTACCGATGCCTGGCTTGTAGATACTGGTATCCGCAGGATATTCGCAAGAAAAACAGTTATAGCTGCCGCACCGACTGCAACTATAGCACCTTCCAGCAGTAATGTTCCTTCTGGAAGTATTCCGCTTCCAAGCGTTTTTATAACTGCTCCACCGCTTATAACAGCCCCGAGAAAAGAAAAAGTGCCTATCAACAAAACCGCCTGGTACTTGGTGCGGACCTTTGCGCCGTAAGCGGCGCCCATGGCAGCCGCCGCATTATTGCCGCCGATATTCAATCCCATGAAAAGGGCAACCGCAAATGCCACAATTAGAGTAAATGTAGGTATCATATAATATGTCTCAAAGCGGGCTGGCTATGATATGAACATAATAGAACGTAATGATTGCGGCAATAATTGACACAATCTATGAAACGAGGCGCGAAATGAGCTTTCGTCCTTCTTCGGTCTTGAAGATGGGGGGATTCCAGTCCTGTTTTATCTTTGCTCTCTGTGTTTTGACCTCGATTTTCCGAAGCGGGTCGTATCCGGTTTTTTCCTGCTTTTCCCTGTAAACCAGAATGCCGCATCTCTGCCATGCCGGTGTTTCAGCAAGATTGATGCCGTGCCTGAAAACCAATTCGTGTATTGAATTTGCTTTCATGTTTTTAAGCTGCAAGGCCGCTTCATTCTCACTGAGCCCTGTACCCCGAAGCGTATAATAAGCGTAAGAACTTATGTGGTTCCTCCACGTCTCCGATTGCCTCCATAACAGATACCTGTAGATGTCCTCAATTCCAAGGGGAATTACACGTGAATCAAATGATACAGCTTTTTCAAGCTTCAAGTGGATGGCAAGCGCTGAGGAAATGAAAGCCGGGATTATCGAGTCGATTTTTTCTATTCTGTTATTATAGGGGATTTCCTTGAAAAAAAATGAAATCTCATCTGAAAATGTGAATGCAAATACAGGATTTAAGCCGCTTTCCCTGAAAAAAGATTCGATAGAATCCACCATTGCGCGGGCAAATCTCTCGTCATATGGTTTTTCAAGCCCCAACAGGTCAAGCGCGCGCCGAAACCCCCGCCCGTCAATCCTGACCGCAAAAGGAGGGAACACCTTGATACCGGTGTAGATTTCCCTCTCCTTCATCTCCTTTTCTAAAAGGTCAATCACAGTTTACTGGGTTTCCTCCTCTTCATCAGAAATATTATAGTCTTCCGGGATTTCTTCCGGTTTCTTGAACTGGTCTTTGACGTGCCTGATAAGAACAACATCACCGACTGCTGTAACCCACCTGTACGGGATGACTACTCCTTTGCCCGATGATTCGAACATTTCAGGATTCAATTTTGTGACTGCAAGACCCGTTGCTTTTTTATCGTTGACTTCAAGAACTACATCATTGACTTTTCCAATGTATACCCCTTTATCAGTATAAACATTCAAACCGAATAGTGTTGAAACTTCTGCCTGCATGGTATCACCTTCACCTGAATATGAATGATATTAATATATACTTTATTGATTGAATCCGGTTTTTTCGCAGAAGTTTAATATTACCAGATGACGATTCAGGGTCAAATGTTAACCACTGACGATATAAAACTCCTTATCAAGAAATATGCGCTGCAAAATGCGGTCAAATATAACAAACTGCCGCAGGCAGGAGCGGTTATGGGCAAGGTCATGGCAGCCCCGGAACTTCGCTCACGCGCAAAAGAAATAAACCTGCTTATCGAGGAAGTGCTCTCTGAAATAAATAAAATGCCTCCAGATTCGTGGGAAAAGGAATTAAATTCAATTGCCCCTGAACTTATTGCAGAACTCAAGGAAAAAAAGGAGCCGGATAAAGGTCTTCCGCCTCTTGAACTCAAAGGTTCTCTTGTAATGAGATTCGCGCCCAACCCTAACGGGCCTCCCACTATCGGAAGCGCGAGGGGAATCGTGGTGAACTCGGAATACACCAAAAAATACCACGGCAAGCTCATTATCCGTTTTGATGATACAGACCCGGCGACCAAGCGCCCGATGCTCGAAGCTTATGACTGGTATCTTGATGACTGTGAATGGCTCGGCGCAAAACCCGATGAGGTCATTATAGCATCGGACAGGATTGCGAAATATTACGAGGTGGCTGAAGAGCTAATTAAAAAAGGCGGCGCTTATGTGTGTTTCTGTGAACAGGAAGAGTTCAAGGCGCTAAAGGATGCAAAGAAACCATGCCCGCACAGGGAAGAGACAGCGAAGAAAAACCTTGAATCCTGGAAAAAGATGCTTTCAGGCGATTATAAAGAGCAGGAAGCGGTGCTGCGAATCAAGACCGATATAACCCACAAAGACCCGGCAATCCGTGACTGGGTGGCTTTCCGCATCATCAAGACGCCTCATCCGAGACCAGAGGTCGGGGATAAATACTGCGCCTGGCCGCTCCTTGATTTTGAGGGCGGGGTTGAAGACCATCTTCTCGGGACTACGTTAATCATCCGCGGCAAGGACCTCACTGACAGTGAGACTCGCCAGAGGTATGTGTATAATTACATGGGCTGGAATTATCCCGAGACCATGCACTGGGGGCGCGTGCAGATACATGAATTCGGGAAGTTGAGCACGAGCGGATTGAAGAAAGCGATTGCCGAAGGGACTTACACGGGCTGGGACGACCCGCGCGTGCCCACCATACGGGCGCTGCGGAGGCGCGGCATACGACCCGAAGCTTTGAGAAAATTCATGATAGACCTGGGTCTTGGCGAGACCGATATCAGCCTGAGCCTTGACACGCTATATGCCGAGAACCGAAAGCTCATAGACCCTGTTGCGAACAGGTATTTTTTTGTCTGGAACCCTGTTGAGGTTGAAATCGAGGGCGCTGAGCCGAAAGTTGCAAAGGCGCCGCTTCATCCCGCGAAGAAAGAAATGAGGGAAATTCCTGTGGGAACGAAGGTGCTTGTGTGCCGGAGCGATGTGGAAACACTCAGGGAAGGCGAGAGGCTGCGTCTGAAAGACCTGTACAATATCGAGATTACAGGAATCTCGCCCCTGACAGCCAGGTTCATCGGGACTGATATGGACCTTGTCAAAAAGGAGAAGGCGCGCATCATCCACTGGGCTCCGCCCGACGGGCTTAATGTTAAGGTGCTGTCGCCTGATGGTGAATATACGGGCATCGGAGAGCGCGGGATTGAGAAGGAACTGGATAAGGTTGTGCAGTTTGAAAGGTTCGGGTTCGTGAGGATTGATAGAGTGAGCAGGGATGTGGTTGTGGCATATTTTACGCATAAGTGAAATTCTTGGGGAAAAAGTAAAAGTAATCAAAATAATATATTAGAAAAGAGAACATTGGTGAAATCAATGGAAGTCAAACATAAGAAACTCGGTATCAGCATAATTGGCGAAAAAATGACGCCGGAATTTTCTTTCATTGAAAAATTCGCCGAATATCTGGAACGCCTGCCAAATGATATAAGATTGACTGTAAGCGAAGCAGTATCCTTCAAAAACCTTACGCTTGCGGTAGAGTTATACAAGAATAATATAATAACCCTTGGGAAATTCGCAGAGCTTATTGGATTACCGGTTCATGATTCTGCAAGAATTCTTGAAAGTATCGGCATTAAGCCTGAGCTCGGCGCAAATACTAAGAAAGAACTCGATGAAGAGATAGAAATAGCAAAAAGCCTGGTATAGTCTTATGCCCGCAGGCATAGTGCTTGACAATACTGTATTGAGCGTTTTTAAGAGACTTGATGAAATCGATTTATTGAAAAGAATTCTTGCAAGCGACGTATTAATCCCTGCCGGAGTGGTAGATGAGTACTTGCAGATAGGAGATTATTCTGATTTGGAAGGTTTTGACATTATTGAAGTCAAAGGAGATGTAAATTATTCGATGGGAGGGGAGAAACACAGGCGATACTGCTTTCTAAAGAAAGAAATTGTGTTTTTGCGACAGATGACAGGAGAGCAAGGATATATGCAAATAAAAATGGTATCAAGACCACAGGGACTATTGGTATCCTTTTAGCAGGAGTATCAAAAGGTGTGGTTAGCAGGCAGAAGGCTATAGATGTTCTCAATAGGATTAATAGTAAAAAATTGCATTATCTGAGCGATGATATTTTAAAATATGCTATGAATAAAATTTAATTGATTTAAATTGATTATTGAGCTTTTATCCTATTGCAACTTTCTTAAATGTTCATCATCTTGTTGAAGGCACAAAACCTTGGGATAAAGTGGTGCGGTTGAGGGGTTCGGGTTTGGGAGGATTGAGGGTGTTAGCGGGATAGGGTTGTAGCGTATTTTTTGCATAAGTGAAAATGTAATGATTGCGCTTGAAGCAGGCAGGAGATTAGCGAATCCAGGATATTTGGAACAATTTGTAATTAATTTTCATTGACAATTTCGAAACATTTTTATACTTTCGAGGTTTCAATCCAAACAATTCACAGTAGCGGAATTGCTCAAAAAACGTATCAAATGGGTGGCGATTACGCATCTAAGGATTGGTGGAAAAATGGTATCGGATAATATTTGGAGAGGATGTGCCCTCGGAACAAAAACTCACGGATTGCGCGCCCTCAGAATAGCGGTGGGAATAACGGCGCTGGTATTGTTGATGGCGGGCGGGACGCATGTAGAAGTAAAGGTGGAGGTGGCAGCATAACTCTACGCATAAAGCAATGGACAGTGGTGGTTGTAATTCTAATTGTGATTATGGTAGCTACAATCATTATAGGATATAAACAAAAAGAAATGTCACCAACAATAAAACCCAACGGGGAAAAAATACCGCTAGAGGCAGCATGGATTATACAAACGGGTTGTGGTACAGATACACTTTCATGCGCAGATAAAATATTGAAAGATGTTACTGAAGATTTGAACAACCGGAGATATATAGAATTGCATGAAAAAAGCGTTCCTACCGATGTTGTCGATAGAGAAAGTTTATATATTTCTTTTAAAGCTGAAGATTTAGCAGGATATTATATTTTTGCAATAACGCCAGGTGATACATTGGGATTTGCTACTGGGAAGATTAATGTTAATTATATTGGAATGAGAAAAGATAATGATGCATTATACTTAGACATTCAATATAAATCAAATAAAGAATTTGGTGTCGATATATTCTATTCTAAAAACCCAGGCATTCATAATGTTCCAGTAGTTCTGACTGACCATAAAATCCATTATAAAAATGTTTTAAACGCATATCCAATCGACAACAATCTAATTTCAGTAAATACGAACGCTGAGAGTACAAGTTCATGGAAATACATATCTTTTAAATTAGATGATCCGAATTTTAACCCAAATAATACGTCTAATCCTGAAAAATATATTTGGATACCACATCTGAAATATGAGAGTAAAAAAATCGATATTGCACAAACTTTTTTAGACGAAATTGATAAAAATTTTCAAGATAAGAATGTGTCAAAATTTGTTTGGGATGAACAAAAGGTTACAAAAGAGAACGTATCGAAGATTGTAAATGAGTTTAAAAAGAAAGGTTATGACATAGTAAATATTTACTTAAGTAGAATTAAATTAGGAGAGAATATACCTCCAACAATCACACAAGGAGTAGCCATATGTGGAATTGGAACTACTTGCTATAATGATAAAATAAGGATAACAGTAGAAAAATGACAAAAAAATAGGAAAAGGATACTAATGAGAAAAAAAATATGTATTGTGAGCATGGTGGTATCGCTTTTGATATTAGTAACTATCCCATATTCATTTGGACTATCTAATACCAATACGGTAAAAGATAATATAATAGAAATTAACAACTCTGAGGCGGTTTCTATTTTTGAAAAAACCGTTGGGAAAACTGAAACCGATGGGGAAAAGGAAAATGTCATAAAGGCATTTTATATTATAAGACCTTCTTTGAAAGATACAGAAAGTGGAAGAAGATTAAGTTCTACGATAAATAAAGCAACAACACAACAGGCTAAAAAAGTTGAGTTCGAAGATGGCACACCGTATATTATCGATCTTCTACAAGTAGCTGAAAGGTTGGATAACGAAACAAAATCAAAAGTTCAATTAATGGTTTCGGTTACTCCAAGTGCCTTGGACAATACAAAATCTACCGATCACTTTGAGATTCATTATACTAACAACACAAGTAGCATAGATAATACAACGGACGATTTTGCTAACAAAGTTGCGGATTATTTCGAAAATAAATCATACCAGACCGAAGTTACTGAATGGGGATACAGAGAGGGAAATAGCGGTATATTATCCTCTAAATATCAAGTATATATCAATCATATCGACTGTACACCGAATTGTACTACATATGGCGTAACTAAACCAACCTTGCTTCTGGATACAACTATAGAGATAAATAACCAAATTAGCGAATATGATGACGGTTTAATACTCGGGACTTCTGCTCATGAATATCATCACGCATCCCAGAATTCTTACGATTCTCTTTTTATTTTACCATGCGGCACTTGTATAAAGCCATGGGCTAAATTTTGGGTTTTTGAGGGAAGCGCTGCATGGATGGAACATGAAGTATTTCGAAAATATTTCCCTGATAATATGACAGACAATGATATTTGGCTATTCGTAGATAGGATGAATCTATTTATGAATACTCCATACAAAAATATTGAAGATAACAGAACATACGATGATGGTCATTCCGCCCATGGTTATCCTTCGGGACTATACTGGTATTTTTTAGCAAATAATACCAAAATCAACTTTAATGGAACTGGTATGAATAGAACAGCAAACCGCAAATTTTGGGAAGAACTGGGCACTCATACTTGGTTGGATGTTAATGGCGCAATTAATGATGCCTTGTCAAGCGCACCATCAAATTACAATTCTTTTGATAAAAGTTTTAAGCAATTTACAAGAGCAAACTATTTCAAAGATTCTTGGTATCCAGCAGATATTAATTACATTGATCCCGTACAAAGAATTTTAGTTGACTTGACTAGTGCACAGAGTGTAATTGAAACGAGCGGTATTGGTGGAGTGTCTCCTATCAATCATTATGCAGCAGAATATTTCAAAATCCAAGCACCCGGTTCGAGTTATGTCAGAATTATTTTCAACGCAAATGATTCAGATGCTAATTTTGATGTAAGAGTTTATCCTGAAGGGATTGAGAACAAAGAGGTAAGTATTCCGCTATCTGGTGGAAAAGGAACCATAATAACAAACGCAACAAATACTGCAGTCATTGTTGAACGATTAAATGATGGTGGGTTGCTTGGGACTCCTTCGGGAGATTTTAATATAACATTTAAATTTACTCCTATCGATACTTTCGGCTACACCTATACCGATAGCAACACACTCGGCGGCCCCACTTATGACTGGATAGAAATAAACACCACTGGCACAAAAAATGAGACACTTAATAACAGCGATGACCATTACGTAGATAACATCCCTGTAGGCTTCTTCTTCAACTTCTATGGCACTGACTACAGCCATCTCAGCGTCACCAATAATGGTTTGATCCTTGCAAGCGGAGGGACTTCACAGTTTATAAATCAGCCCATTGGCAGCAGTACACCGCATAACTTCATCGCACCATTCTGGGATGACATCGTTACCTGGGGTTCGGGTGTAGCATCAGCAGCATCTCGCCAGATAAACAAAGAAAAGGAAAGCAAGAGCAACTTTATTGCAACCTCAGCCACTTCAGCCCCGCCTGGTGCGATATATTACCAGACCTTAGGAACCGCTCCGAACAGGATGTTTGTCGTGGAATGGTATGATAACCAGCATTTTACATATTCTCAATCAGGAGTTACTTTTGAAGCCATACTATACGAAGGAAGCAATAATATAAAATTCCAGTACAAGGATGTTGATTTCGGAACCGTGACAGGTTCTACAAGTTCTGATTTACCCCCTTACGATAAAGGTGGTTCCACTACTGTGGGCATAGAAGGCCCAGACGGAAGAGGTTTACAGTACTCATATAATCAACAGGTACTTTCGCCAAGTCTTGCGATATTGTTCAAATTCCCTCAATACGCAGGCACAAATCTGTACCTCTCCAAACAGGCTCCGGCAAGTAAAGACCGTAATAGCACAATGGTTTATACACTATACTATCATAATTTCGGGGACATAGCAGCAACAAATGTTGTGCTTAACGATACCCTGCCTGCTGGAGTAGAATTTATATCAGCTTCGGATAGCGGTAGCTATACTCCAATCACAAGAAAGGTAACTTGGAATATAGGAAATTTAGCTCCAAGCAGTCATGGTTACGAGAATATAACAGTTAAAATTAATCAAAGTGTAGCAATCGGGACTGTAATCCAGAATAATGCAATAATAAACAATTCAAATCTTGAAGTTCGATATGATGATAACGAAGCGCAAGCACGGACAAGAGTCACAGGTTCAAAACTTCCACCAGATGTTAGCGTTGAACCAAACAATGGAGGCGATACTCCATCAATCGTGTGGCATACTCCAATTACTTTTACATACAACAGTTCATGTGCAACCGGCGTTGGAATTAATATCCACATAAACGATGGTGGCTCTGATATAACAGGAACTATGGTAGAGACTTCACCCGACACGTGGACATATACCACCTCATTCAGCAGAACTGGTGCAGCGACAATAAACTATACTGTTTCTGGATGCACCACACCATCTGTATCATTCAGTATTTATATCGACCCTGCAGGCTATATTTATGATATAGATAATGGCGCTCGAATCTCAGGCGCTACCGTCTGGCTCCAGCGCCCGGATGGGACTGGTGGCTGGGAGAATGTGTCAACAGGCCAGATTCCGCCAATAATGCAACCCGATGTGAACCCCCTTATCACAGGTGTAAATGGGTCGTATCAATGGGATGTTCTGGCAGGATCATACCGTGTGCATGTTGAAGCGCCAGGATATTATTCAGCAAACAGCATAGTTGTAAGCGTACCCCCGCCCGTCTCTGATCTTAATGTTGGTTTAACCCGTATCGGGTCGCCATTACTATTGGTATCTTCCGTAACCCCAAACAGCAGGATTCCACAGGTAGGCATACCAGTAACGGTATTCATGTCTGTGATTAACGGCGGAACAGGAACAGCGACTGGCGTAAGCATAACACAGGCATCCAGCTTGCCTGTAAGTGTAAGCTATCAGCAATGGAACGGAACTGCGTTCACAAACTCGCCAAACACGCCGGTGGACATTTTGGCAGGAGGCACAGCTAACTTTGTGTTGAGCATTAATGCAACAGCAGCGTTTAATACTTCGTCGCTGACATTCAACGTGTCCAGCACCAACGGAGCAATTAGTTCGATAAGTAGAGTAAACACAATGATAATCTCAGGAAGTTCAGTGCCATATGCAGACGTTATCATGATTTCAACAAACCTAAATCTAAGCACAGCAGTTAATACAACAACTGCTTTTGCAGTAGCTACATCGAATGTCGGTACAGCTGATGCAACCGGAGTTAGCTTAACTTTGGATATACCATCTACGATAACCGGGCTGTCATACCAGGTGAATGAAACATATCCCACGAACGGTACTATCAAAGGTCCAGCATCAGGATTGACCATTCCAATTGGCACTCAACCTACCTTTGCTGTATTCCTGACTCCCACACAGCCGATAGCCTATGATCCTGCAAACAACAGAATAACGCTGCAGTTGCTGGATGGTACAGGCAAAGTAATCGGGGCGCAGTCCATAGCTGTATCTACAACATAATAAAAAATGGAGTTTACTAATAAAACAGAGGTAGTAAAATATGGTCACAGCAAAAACTTACGGAGGGCGTGCCATCAGGATTACGGTTGGAATAACGGCGCTGGTGTTAGTGATGGCGGGCGGAGCGAGTGCGGCAACGCTGACAGTAAATTACAGTGGCAACCCACAGTACAACATAAGCGGTGGAATGGCTGCTCAAGATAGATATTCACTAACCGTGCCTAATGCATTATCAGAAACTGAATTAGCTTACGATGATGGGAGCGCAGAGGGAAGTTGGGCCATAGGATCTGATTTTTATCCATGGATTTTTCCTCCCAGTATTGCCGGAGGGAGCGATGGTCATGCTGTAAAGTTTTCTCCAGATTCAACCCCTTTTACAATCAACACTATAAAAGTATTTGGAAGAAGATATGGTGATGATGGTAAGATAAGATTAGAAATCTGGGATCAGAATAAAAATATTTTATATTCAAATATATCAAATCATTCAGACTATTTTACTCCAATCAGATCATGGGCATATATAAAAGTGCCTGATATTATAATCTCTGGAGACTTTTATGTAGTTTTATTTACCAACTCTTATATACCATATGCAACTCCAACTACTGGTATTTACACAAGCTACGATAATTCCTCTTCAATAAACAGGTCATATAGGGTTGAGAATTACAACGTTTTTCATTGGACTTTGAGCACACCTCAAGAAACCACCAACTGGATGATACGGGTTGTTGGGACGGGAACCTTTACACCCACACCCACAGTATCACCTACCCCAACTCCAACACCCACATCGACTCCAACTCCATCATTAGTATTCGCCATAACCCCAAACAGCAGGAATGCACAGGTAGGCATACCAGTGACGATATTCATGTCAGTTATTAACGGTGGAACAGCAACAGCCGCAAACCTGAGCATGGCACAAGCATCCAGTTTGCCCGTAACTATAACCTATCAGCAATGGAACAGCACTGCGTTCATAGGTTCACCGAACATGCCTGTGGATATAGCTGCAAGCGGCACAGCCAACTTTGTGTTGACCATCAATGCAACATCAGCGTTTAGTAGTTCATCGCTGACCTTCAACGTGTCAGGCACTAATGCAGCAGCAGCGCCGATAAGCGGAGTAAATATGTTGACATTCTCAGCAAGTGCGGTGTCCTCTGCTGATATTATCATGCAGGCCACAGGTACCCTGGATTATAGAACAGGAGTTGGCACACCAATAGCCTTTGCAGTAGCTACATCGAATTTTGGCACAGCCACTGCAACTGGTGTAAGCTTTAATGTGGTCGTACCGTCTTCGATAACCGGATTGGTAACCCAGGTAAACCAGACAAATTCAACAACTGGGGCCATCATTGGTCCAGCAACTGGATTGACCATTGCAGTGGGCGCTACGCCAACCTTTGCGGTGTTTCTCACACCAACACAGCCGATAACCTACGACCCTGCGAACAACAGAATAACACTTCAATTAATTGATGGCAGCGGGAAGGTAATCGGAGCACAGTCGGTGGCTGTATCTACAACATAATAAAAAATGGAGTTTACTAATAAAACATAGGTAGTAAAATATGGTCACAGCAAAAACTTACGGAGGGCGTGCCATCAGGATTACGGTTGGAATAACGGCGCTAGTGTTATTGCTGGCGGGCGGCGCAGGCGCGACTTCAAACCCAGAAAATTTTATTATAACCATTGGGGAAGATAAAGTCTTTACAGATTTTAATTATCATGACTCGTGGTTTGAGAACGATCCTAATAATCCTGAACCTTGGCCAGATCAAAGAGAGGCTTATTCTGAGGGCAATATAGCCCAAGTATCCCTCACAGCAACCCCGGGTCATGCAGGTGTAGCAAAGGCATTGACAGGAGTTCAGTTTCAATGGGATTTAGGGAAGTACACAATGGAAGATGTGCAAAATTTGCCTCTCAATGTTACTATTGATTTTTCTTACGAGATCAGTGCATCCCGGGTAGATGGATTTGGATCAGCTAATGCTGGTGTGAGTGTTCCATACTTCAATGAAAACTGGGTCGATTTCGTAGGAAGAGAAAATGGTCTAACAGGAAACTCTGGCACATTCAAACACACATGGAGTACTACTGTGAAGGGTTTAGAAGATTTGAATAGAAAAATATATGCTGATGTTTATACTCAAGCCCATTCGGTCAGCCCAGTTTGTGACGAATATGGTAATTGCGTCTCTTATATACATTATTCTTCAGCAAAGGTAACTGTTAACAGTATAAAAGTCGAGTGGAAAGTACCTGTAATTTTGGTGCATGGCTGGGGAGGAAAAAGTAAAGATACATGGGATAAAAGCATGTTTATAGATGCAGGTTTCACAGTGGAGATTTTTGACTATGACTATCGACAGAATATAACAACGTCTGCTAAAATGCTCAAAATTACAATAGAGGCAGTGAAAAAGAAGTATAGAAGTTCAAAAGTCGATATTGTTGCATACAGTGAGGGTGGGCTGGTCTCAAGAGAATATATTAACAGTAGTTTATATAAAAATGATGTAAGAAAACTAATCATGATTGGCACCCCAAATCATGGTCTTGACATCAAAGGTTACGGATATATAGGGGGATTAATCGGTGGTCTTCTAACTGATTTGGTGGTAGGAACTGCGGGTTATCAAATGGAGCCACATAGTCCTTTTTTGAAATCATTGAATGGTAATGACAACTGTGCCGATTTACAATCCGGAACGGATAAGCTTAATCCTTCAGTACAATATTATACTCTGACAGCACATACACCCTTTCCAACAATTAGTCATAGGCATTTCAAAATTTTTAATTTTGATTTCATCAAAATAAATTTTACCACTGATGGTGATGGTGTTGTTGCAGATAACAGTTTAAGGCTTACTGGAAAACCATTTTACAGAAATGACTCTGCCGGTTGGCATCGGGGTGAAGGGAAATCACGAATAATCATCGACAAGGTGATATCCTATCTTCGTGAAGATGCTCCAAGCATGGTAGCAGGTGTAACTACCTCAAGCATGGGAAACGCATATGTAACTTCAGACATCGAACCAATACCTGATGTTGCTGCTCAATGGTCGCCACCAATTCAAGGGGTAATAAAATCCGATGAGGTAAAAACACATACTGTGATTATTGATAATGCTACCAAAAAAGCATATTTCGACCTGTTCTGGCAGGAAAGTAATCTTGATTTGATATTATATTCACCCAGTGGATTGAGGATTAATTCTTCAGTTGCGTTAGGCGACCCAAAAATCAACTATACGCAAGAAACAATGTTTGAGTCCTATGCAATACAAGACCCTGAACCAGGTAATTGGACAATGGAAATCAATGCAATCAATGTTACAAATCCTGAAGAAAATTACTCAGTAATCACATTCATGGAAACGAACCTTTTTGTTGGTGTTGGAACTAATAAAAGCGTATATAACCCGAATGAGACAATAACAGTTGTCGCATATGTACAAGACGCTGGAGCACCACTTAAAGGAGTGAATGTTACAGCCACAATTTCTAAACCGAATGGAATAAACAATACAATTCAGCTTTATGACGATGGCTTACACAATGACAACCAATCAGCAGATGGGATATATGCCAATACATATACAGATACAAGTGTAAGTGGTATATATTATATCACCATCTTCGCAAATGGAACAAAAGAGAGTAAACCATTTGAAAGACAAGCATTTACAAATGTCTGGGCGGAACAATATCCTGATTTAACACTCACTTCTTCAGATATTTATTTCTCAATTAGTTCGCCATTACCAGGTAAAAATATTACAATTAACGCGACAGTTCATAACATAGGAGATGCAGATGCAAATAATGCTTCCATTTTGTTTTACGATGGAGAACCTGCAAATGATGAATTGATAGCGGAGGATATAATAAATGTTGGCGCGGGTCAAACAGCAAGAGCGTCTATTTCTTGGAATGCTACCGAGGGAAAGCATGAAATATATGTTTTGATAAGTCCATTTAATGAGTTTTTAGAGAAAGATTATACGAACAACAATGCCTCCAATGTCATCAATGTTACTCCGATCACCACACTAACACCATCGTTAGTATTCGCCATAACCCCAAACAGCAGGAACGCACAGGTGGGCACGCCGGTGACGATATTCATGTCGGTAATCAACGGTGGAACAGCAACAGCGACAGGCGTGAGCATAACACAGGCATCAAGTTTACCCGCAACCGTAAGCTATCAGCAGTGGAACGGTGCTACGTTAATAGGCTCACCTAATACAGCCGTGGACATACCCGCAGGCGGCACGGCTAACTTTGTGCTGACCATCAATGCAACATCGGCATTCAATAGCTCATCGCTGACGTTCAACGTGTCCGGCACCAATGCAGCAGCAGCTTCGATAAGCGGAGTAAACACGCTGACCATCTCAGCAA
>CABMII010000123.1 GCA_902386255.1 uncultured archaeon | reverse complement strand
GTTCCATTGGTAGCTGTTATAGTTGTCATTCCTGCTGCAAGCGCTGTAAACACGCCTGCGGAATCGATTGTTCCCACGGTGGTATTGCTGCTGTTCCAGACCGTTGCAGGGCTTATCGATATGAAACTGCCGTTCTGGTCAAAGCCCGCTGCCGCAAAGGTCTGATTTCCGCCCACAGCCAGCGACTTTGTTGCAGGTGTGACTATTATTGTGGTCAGAACCGGTGCTGGTGTCGGTGTTGTTACGGCTACGGTTGCTGTTCCGCTGTTAAATCCCGTCAAGGTAGCAGTTGCAGTAATTGCGCCCGCACTTGTTGGATTTACAAGTTTGGCTAAGATACCGGCAGAATCAGTTGTTCCACTTGTGCTGACACTAGCGCCGCTCAGGGCGACTGTTGCACCACTTGCTGCCGTAATATTTGTGACGTTGACGTTATTAGTTTTATTCACAGTGAAGGTCACGGTGGTCGATGAGCCTGCTGTTATCGTGGTTGGGTTTGCCGCTACTGCCAATGTGAATACAGGGAATGCATGACAGCCTGTACAAAAGCCTGTGGTAGTGGATGACCCTAAATTGCCATGACACCCACTGCAACCTGCTATCCCTGCATTTGAAGTTGGGTGTGCCATCGTACCAATACCGGCAATGTGGTTATCAAGATTTGTTGCCGATGCCATCGGTACCATTACCAGAGCCATTGCTAAAAACAATAGCCCTAGACTAATTTTTTTTCTTTTTATCTTCCTATTCATTCGTTTCTCTCCTTCTTCCGCTATAGAGATGCAATAGAGCATCTGAAGCAGAATACCAATTAGTATATCAATTCTCAATTTAAGTATAGCGAGAGTTTTCAGGGTTTTTGGGTTTTTACTGTATATAAAAGCTTATTTTAGTTTTTTATCGTTTATTAGACTATTTTTTAAAATTAAAAGTAGAAATAATACTCATAATCTTAGAATAGCCTCTCAAAATGCTCAGATATTGGAGACAAATGTGAAAGTGGTTTAGTGATTGAGTACAGTTAATATCTGGCTATAGTGATAAAACCCGTGTGACCCACCCTTGCTGTTGCAGGGCGCGTTCCTCTCTCTGTAAAACTAATCTCACGTTCTATAGTCTCTATTGTCTTTAATTCGGTGAAACCTGTTTTTTCAATTGCCGCCCTGATATCCCTTGTCTGTTCGAAAAAAGGTGAATATGCAGCAAGAAAACCGCCCGGGAAAAGGACGCGGGGTACATGCGGGACAACCTTTGCAGCGACGCTGGTGTCCAGGGTAACCACGTCGAATTTCTCATCCAGTTTCTGTATTTCTTCTACAATATCTCCATGGCGCAGTTGAATATTGGACAGACCGGCCTGGGCAAAGTTTTCCCCTGCAATTTCCAGGAATTCCTCCCTTATTTCATATGTTACCACTTTCCTAGCAATACCTCCGAGGTAAATGGCTAGGATGCCTGAACCAGTGCCTGCATCCAGTACGCAGTCTGAGGAACAAAGCCCGGTGTTTGCAATGATCATGCCGATATCCTTTGGCATCATGGGCGCACCGCTTCTTTTTGCGTACTTGAAAAAATCCGGGGCTCTTGGTTTGCGGATAATGAACTCGATGCCCAGGTGCGAGCTTATCGTATCTCCAAATGTTTTTGTTTTAAGCTCATCCAGTTTTATTATACCGAGGTCGGTATGAAGTTCGCCTTCCCGCATGACAAAATATTCTTTTATCTTTCCGTTCCGGAAGGTCTTTAGAATTACAGGTGTATCCATTGTTTCGCCGCTGGGGTAATATAGAACTTATAGATATAGAAGGTTAGCATGGATGAAATCAGGATAAAGGATAAAAAATATTCTTCAAAAACCCTGGAGCTTCTGACAGGCCAAAAGGATGTGGATATTGAAGAAATCCATGAAAATGTTCTTACTATCGCCGGGGTCGTGGATGACCCTGACCAGTTGCCCTATGTTATAGAGGGTATAAAATCACTTGAAATCGATGACATGGATAAATTCAGGTTCGTGCTCTTGCGTGTCCAGGTTGATTCACACCTGCACATGAATGAAGACCTTGAAAAGTACATGAAGCGTCTTTATGTGGCGCAGGTGATTGAAAAATTGCTTTACGGGGAGCTGCTTCTGGAGGAGGGGGAAAAGGAAGATGAGGAGGACGAGGATGACTGAGAAAATGGGAACGTTTATTGGTTATCTGTGTTAATTCCTACCTAATTTTGAAGTGCTGAAATGAAAATTTTTGTTAGCTCAACTTACATAGATTTGAAGGAGTATCGGGATAAAGCAAGAAGGGCTATTGAAGAAAGTGGAAACGAATTTGTCGGGATGGAAACTTTTCAGAGCCATACGCACGAACCTACGGAATTTTGCCCTGAGAAAGTAGAAGAATGCGATGCTCTGGTTATCATTGTTGCATACAGGTATGGGAATATTCCTGATGGGCAGACGATTTCAATAACACAAATGGAATATGAACATGCTCTGAGAAAAAAGATTCCAGTTCGGATTTATCTCATGGATGATCATCATGCATGGCCTTCTACCCCTGATTTCAGGGATGAAAATCAAGAAGATATTGCAGGGTTTCGTAATTTGCTTAAAAAACATACATGCTCATTTTATACAACTCCAGTGGCTTTTTATGATAAGCTAAAGCTGGACATACAAAAATTTCCTATTCCTCCTGCATATTATCCTGTCTATCCAATGCATGAGAACTTTACAGGCAGAAAGCAAGAGAGAGAATTGTTAACAAATTGGGTGAGAAAAGATTCTCATCCCATGTTGGCTCTTATTGCTATGGGAGGTATGGGAAAAACAGCTTTAGCCTGGCATTGGCTTACAGAAGATATTAAAGGAAGCGATGAACAGCCGAGGAAGATTTTATGGTGGTCATTCTATGATACCGAAGCAGGCTTTGATAGATTTCTCAGGAAGGCTATTGAATACTTCAGCGAAGGCGAGGTTGATTGGGATAAGCTTGCATCAACTAGGGACAGGATGGAGTTTCTTTATGAAAATCTGTCCAAGAATCGCTATTTACTGATACTTGACGGAGTTGAAAGGGTTCTGCGCAATTACTACAATTTGGGTTCTCCATATCAGGGCGATGAAATTAAAGAGGATGAAAGAGGAGACTTCCGTTCCTGCATCGAGCCAAATTGCGGTATGTTTTTCCAGTGGTTGGCGAGCAGCGATACGAAAACAAAAACCTTGTTGACCAGCCGTTTGTATCCTAGAGAGCTTGATGGATTGGCAGGTTGTTTGCGAAACGATTTAAAAAAGATGGACAAAGAAGACGCTGTTGAATTTTTCAACCGTCAAGGCGTGAATGGAACGCGAGCGGAAATAGAAATGGCTTGTGAAAGTGTTGGCTATCACCCACTTTATTTCAGACTACTTTCGGCTATGATTATATGCGACCCAAGAAACCCAGGAGATATAAAGGAATGGATGAAATACGATCTTATACCGGAGTTGAAAGGTAAAGAAGGTCATAACATATTAGAATTTGCTTATAACTCTCTGGATAAGAAAAAACAAGAATTTATAAGCAAACTTTCGGCATTCAGAAGTCCAATGGATTACGATGCGATTGTAATATTTAATGATTTTGGAGGTGAAGTAAAGTTAAACAAAGTTTTGATTGAACTTGTAGATAGGGGATTGCTTCTCAAACCGGAGTTTATAAGAAATCATCAAAATCAAATAGCAGCGCTAAGTAAACTGTGGGTCTAACAAAATCTTTATTCAGTTGGGAATGAATGTTCCAAGCTGAAGTTTGCCAAAAATTTCCGCCG
>CABMII010000122.1 GCA_902386255.1 uncultured archaeon | reverse complement strand
GTACAAATCCGATCCCATTGAACACATGGACGCATGTTGCAGGAACTGCAGACGGAACCTATGCCAGAGTGTATGTGAATGGCGTGGAGGCTGGAAGCATTGCAGCCGGAAATACCGAAGCAGATTACACCGTTCCTGATATATTTATCGGCGGCTCTTCAGCAAGCGCGGGTTATTTCAGCGGCACAATCGATGAAGTGAAAATCTACAACCGTTCTTTGAGTGCTGGTGAAATAAATAATGAGTATCTGACAGGTACAACAGACACAACCCCGCCTGCTGTAGCCTCAACAGACCCTCCAGACAATGCTGTCAATGTTACGCCAGGTAAAAATATCACAGTTACCTTCAGCGAAACCATACAGGCGGGAACCGATTATAATAATATTTCATTGAAAGACTCAAGCAGCAATTCAGTCAGTACGACAAACAGCATCAGCGGGAGCGTATTGACCATTGACCCTGTATCCGACCTTGCTTATAGCGAAACATATACCGTATCCATACCTGCCGGAGCCGTCAAGGATTTATCAAACAACAATCTGGCAAATCCCTATAGTTTTTCGTTCACAACATCCGCACAATCCGTCTTAACAACAATCACAGTGTCCCCGTCTTCTGCTTCAGTTGCCAAAGGCTCTACACAAACATTCATAGCATCGCCAAAAGATCAGTTCGGTAATCCTGTGGCAGCAACCGTAACATGGACAAGCAGTAATATTTCTGTCGGCACAATCACTTCAGGGGGTTTATTCACTGCAATAAGTGCCGGTACAACAACAATCACCGCGGCAAGCGGAGTAATAAATGGTACAGCCGCAACAACTGTGATAACACAACTCCCGGGATTGGTCGCTTTCTGGAATTTCAATGACGGCAGCGGTACTATCGCTTCCGATACCTCAGGCAACGGAAACACAGGAACAATAACAAGTGCAACATGGACAACGGGAAAAATGGGCTCTGCTCTGCAATTTGATGGAGTAAATGATTACGTTGACGCCGGGAAGGGAGCAAGCCTGAATATTAATGGCGAAATAACTCTCATGGCATGGATAAAGACAACTTCAGCAGCTGAAAATGTGATAACCGGCCGGGGCCTGACAGGCGCATCCGACCATACGTGGGAGTATGCTATCGAAAATGGTCGTAATACATTCTATTGGGCAAATGGATACAATACAGCAGCAAATCTTGTAGTCGGCACGATACCTATAAATGACGGGCAATGGCATCATGTGGTTGCAACGGCAAATGCCACAAGGATTGAAGTCTACACTGACGGCATGTACGACAATGGCAAAGACAAAACCACAAGTCCGAATTCCAACACCAATCTAAGAGTTCTCATTGGGGACTTGCCGGGATATTCGTTATATTTCAACGGAACAATCGATGACGTAAAAATCTACAACCGTTCTTTGAGTGCGGGTGAAATAAATGATGAATATTTGCAGGGAAAATAGATATTACCCCGCTGGTATGACTGATATAGATATAATAAACGCGAATTTCTTTTCACAAGAAATCATTATCAAATAAAGTATTGGAGTGGATTATGATGTTATGGGGAGATAAAAAGTTGCATAAACAGGGGAACGAAAATTTTGCAAATGGTGTGTATGCAAACCTGGAAACTCTTGCGAAATATAAGCAATATGTATTAATTCCATTACTCATTTTTTTCCTATTTATTCTTCTCTTGGCCGTGAACACTCAAGGTCTCGTTGCTTATTGGAAATTTGACGAGAATACCGGAACAAAAGCGGAAGATTCATCCAACTACGGAAACAACGGGACAATTAGCGGTGCTACATGGACCCAGGGCAAGATTGGCTCTGCACTGCAATTTGATGGGGTGAATGATTACGTTGAAGGTCCGGATTCTCCAAGCCTGGATGTGGCCGATAAAATAACACTTATGGCTTGGACAAAAATCAATGCAATTGATACTAAACCTCATTCAATTGTGGGAAAAGTATCAGGTTATGATTTTGCAGTCAGGGGTAGCAATCTTCGCTTTGAGATAATTCCTAATGATATAGATAGTACCGGGATTAATCTGGTTGCAAATACATGGTATCATGTTGCAGTAACTTATGACAGGTCGAATGTTATTTTTTATAAAAACGGAGTAGAGATGTTTCGGACGGCGAAGTCGACCCCTTTGCCAAACGGCAGTGTTTTCAGGATAGGTAGAAACCAGTGGAATGAATATTTTAACGGCGTAATAGACGATGTCAAAATCTATAATAGGGCTTTAAGTACAAATGAAATATACGCAGAGTACTTGAGCGGCACAATAGATACAACTCTGCCTGCTGTATCCTCAACAGACCCTCAAAACAATGCCGTCAATGTTATGCCAGATAAAAATATTACAGTTACCTTCAGCGAGAGCATACAGGCAGGAGCTGATTACAACAATATTTCATTGAAAGACTCAAACGGCAACGCGGTTAGCGCAACAAACATCATCAGCGGAAGCATGCTGACAATCGACCCGGTATCTGACCTTGGCTACAGCACAACCTACACAGTCACAATCCCAGCAGGCGCGATCAAGGACATGTCGAACAACAATCTCGCAAGCCCGTACTCATTCTCTTTCATAACATCAGCATTGGTACAGCCAGTCTTAACCTCAATAATTATATCCCCATCTCCGGCTACAGTTACCAAAGGCTCTACTCAGCAATTCACAGCCTCGCCAAAAGACCAGTTCGGCAATCCGTATTCGGCTACACCGACATGGACTTCAAGCAACACAACAGCCGGCACAATAAGTTCAAGTGGAATGTTCACTGCATTAGAATACGGCACAACGATAATTACTGCGTCAAGCGGTTCAATATCCAATACATCCTTAACAACAGTTACAAGCCAGATCATACAGCAGATAGTGACCTTTGCCTCGAACGGAATATCCGAGCCGTTTAATTTTATAAATCATCCGCATGCGGCCTACTACAATGGCAGGACATATGTTGTGTGGCAGGGAGCCAATCTTGACCCGTATATAACTTATTATGACCACAATACCAAGTCCTGGGGCACAAACACAAGGGTTGCCCATAATCCATTATCCGCCGACAGTCATGGAGCGCCGTCCATCGTAATCGACAACAGCGGCTATATTCATGTCTTCTATGGTTCCCACGGAAGCAACCAGAAACATGCCAAATCAAACAGTCCTGAAAATATTGGGAGCTTTACAGTTCAGCCGGACATTGTAGGCAGTTATACCTATCCTAATCCTATCAGGGTGGGAAATTCCATTTACCTGTTTTTGAGAGCTCCGACGGCCTGGACTTATAGAATATATGATGGAAATTCATGGAGCACGGAAAACACTATGATATCCATGGGCCTTTATCTTGGTTTCCTGGAATTAAACAACAATAAGATTCACATGACCTGGACAAATAATAACGGCGTAGCCGTCACCAGGCAAAATGTATATTATGCATATATGGACCTGTCTGACCCATACAATCCGCATCATTTGTACTCTATAGACGGCAGGGATCTCGGAACCACCATAGACGCTACAGAAGCGAATACTTATGCGATGGTCCGGAACACCGGAGCAAGCCAGTCCAATGCCCCCTCTTTACATGTAGATTCAAACGGGTATCCATGGATATTTTATATCGAGGGCAATGGCACTTCCTGGCAATTCTACCACACGAGATGGACCGGCTCTGCATGGACTGCGCCCGTGGCCATAACAACAACGGATGACCAGTGGAATTACATCGATTTTATAATCAACTCCGGTTCGGATGTAACTGCCTATTTGACGTCAACAGGTGGGGCTGGTCAGGGAGGAGACATAGAGGAATGGCACTGGAACGGCAATGCGTGGTCGAAAGTCCAGACGATTTTGTCGCAGTCGGCATCAGGAAAACCTCTCGATAACCCCCTTGTCCCGTTCAACTTCAACTCCGAGCTGAAGCTCTTCTTCTCCCAATATCTGGATGAGAATTTCGTGGATAATACGCTAAAGCTTTATGCTTATTTCGGGACAGCATCGGACACAACCCCGCCCGCTGTATCCTTAACAGACCCTCCAGACAATGCTGTCAATGTTACGCCGGCTAAAACCATTACAGTTACCTTCAGCGAAGGCATACAGGCGGGAACCGATTACAATAGTATTTCATTGAAAGACT
>CABMII010000121.1 GCA_902386255.1 uncultured archaeon | reverse complement strand
CGGCGGAAATTTTTGGCAAACTTCAGCTTGGAACATTCATTCCCAACTGAATAAAGATTTTGTTAGACCCACAGTTTACTTAGCGCTGCTATTTGATTTTGATGATTTCTTATAAACTCCGGTTTTATGGCAAAAGATTTCATCCCGATATGAATGTAAGCTATATAAATACCTTGAATTACCTATATAGTTAAACTAATAAGTACATAATGTTACATTCATAATTATGCGCGGAAAAGTAAGAGATAGAATACTCAGAGTTCTCGCAAATAATCTTTCCGAGGATATGAGTAAATATGGGATTGCCAGGCAGGCTGGAGCCACTTATCCATGGGTAAGGGAGTTTTTCTTAAAACTGGAAGAGATGGGACTGGTAAAAGGCACAACAGTACTGGATTTCCCTGCCCTGTTACGCTACTGGCAGTCAGTTTATATCAAGCACAAATACAGGGAGTACATGGTCAAAGAGCCTTTGAAACTTCTTAAAAATAGTAAATTACCTTACGCATTAACCACATACCAGGCAGAAAATCTCATCCAGAATTACCTGTTTCCAAGCAGAATCGATGTCTATATAAAAGAGGGCGATTGGAAACAGTGGCACGATATTATCTCAAAGAAGGGACTGGTAGGCAAAGGAAATTTGCGGCTATTGCTTGCTGAAGAGCATGTTTTTTATAAGTCCTTTGAGAAGGATGGTTTAAAAATAGTTTCAACCCCTCAGTTGATCATTGATCTGATGATTGAGGGAGGCGTATGTGTTGAGGCTGCGGAATTGCTTATCGAGAAGGTTATGAAAAATGTATGAACCGCATGAGATAGAAATTTCTTATAGATATCTTAGAACAGTGGTTAGCAGACTCGAAGAACCAATTTGCTTAATAGGTGGATGGGCGGTTTACCACCATGTCAATAAAAACTTTAAGAAAACAACCGGTCGAAATTACATTGGATCAAGAGACATTGACCTGGGATTTCATTTTGAGAAAGGTTGGAGCGAAAAAGATATGCGTGAATCCACGTTTGCCAAATCTCTTCGAATTATTGAGGAAGAACTTGGCTTCGTCCCTGTCGGATTCAGGTACCTAAAGGAGTTTCATTTAGAAACTGAAAAGGAATTGAGTGCGGATGAAATGAAAGAAACCCTGCAGCACTTTTCTGGAGGCATCATCTAAAATAGTGCACAGTTGTTTTCCATTGACCTTGCTCTCGTGCCAATCAATATGAACTGCTGATAGTGAATGCTTCCTTTCGTATCTTATCCAGGGCTTCCTTCGTTTTTGCTTGCTCTCTTGTTCCTTAGCAAATCCGAATTCAAGCATAATTTTGTGTATTGTATTGTGAGGTATTCTTATCTTGCATTCTGCAAAAATCGTTTTTTCCTGATACAATGCATTTTGTCTGAATTTTTCATATTCCTGCTTGACAATTCCCTTCCATTCTTCAGGAACTTCCTTCTTTGGCCGTCCCAGGTTGACGCCAATCGCAGGAATGGATCCGGTTGATTTGTATATTTTGTAGATATGTCTGAACCATCTGGGTGTAATACCGAGATACTTGGCTGCCAAATCCTGAGAAATACTTCCTGAATCATAATCCTTCAAATAAACTTTTAGCTTCCGCTTGTTCTTGATTTTGACCACATATATACATTTATTTAGAATGAGGAAGTTTTTTTGGGAAAAGATACACAAAGCTTCATCAGAGAAAGGTTTTTAAGAACAGAAAAACACTAAACTGAGTTATAATGAAGCTGATAATTAAAATACGCAGGTTAAAATATTATATTTCGGCATTAAATCATTACATCTGGACGAGTCCCAAATCTCAACTCTTGATAGGGATTATACTAATTTTGATTGGTCTTACAATGTCGGACTAGAGTGAAGCTTGAAAAAAGGAATGAAATGAATAATGTAATTTCTCCAACAAGTCACAATTCCAATAGTCGCTCTGCTTCGTTTGATACAGGCAGGATAATCCTAGTTGGAACGGCTCATGTTTCTGACAGGAGCGTAATAGAGGTCAATGAAGTAATTGAAAGGGAAAAACCCGACATTGTGGCGATTGAACTCTGTAAAGGAAGATATAAGGCATTAAAAGGGGAAGAAGAAGTTAAAGAAGTAAATGTTAAAGATTTACTCAGCGGAAATAAGTTTTATCACTTCTTAATGCACTGGCTTCTCGCTTACGTCCAGAAAAAATTCGGAAAGGAGCAGGGGGTTAAGCCGGGTGCAGAGATGCTTTCTGCTATTGAAATAGCTGAAAAAAACAATGCCCGTATAGCACTTATCGATAGGGATATCCAGATCACATTAGCCCGCTTCTGGAATAAAATGTCCTTTTTTGAGAAGCTGAAACTATTTGGTTCTCTCATTAGTGCAACTTTTGGTTTTGGGACGGAAGACATCGATATGGACAGGGTGACAGATGAGGATGTTGTCACCCAGTTGGTCTCTGAGTTAAGGAAGGTGGCTCCAGCCGCTGCCTCTGTTCTTTTGGACGAAAGAAATGCTATAATGGCAAGAAATCTGCTTGATTTTTCAAGGGAATGCAAGGTTGTAGCGGTTGTAGGCGCTGCCCACCGTGAGGGCATCCAGAAGTATCTGGACGCTCCTGAGTCTATTCCTCCAGTTGAGGAACTAATGGTACTCCCAAAAAAGGGCTTTAGCTGGTTTAAGGCTACTGCTATTGGATTATCCGTAATGGTTATAGGATTACTGGTTCTTCTTGTCTATTCCGGGGCTGTTTCTTTATATACGCTACTTATAATGCTGTTAATTTTATTCATCACCAAAGGGATACTTTCGGCTGCTGGTGTTATACTCGCACGGGGTCATTCAGTTTCGGTCTTGACTGCTTTTAGCCTGGCATGGTCTGGATTCCTTCATCCCCGGTTACCTGTCGGATGGCTTGCCGGAATTGTGGAAGCGCATTATCATCCACCTATGACAGAAGATTTCAAAACGATTATGAAAGCTGAAACCATGAAAGATTTCATGCAAAACAGACTCTTTCGTATTTTACTTGTAGCAGGCCTTGCCAACTTTGGCAGCATGCTTGGGACTTTTATAGCTATACCTATAATGGTTCATTATCTGGGTATGCCCAATCCATATGAAATAGTTAAGATAGCATTAGGTACAGGATTCAACTTAGTAAAAAATATACTATAGCTTCTTCAATTAAAAAACTGGAGTTTAATTCGATAATGGCTTTTTAGCCGTTACTTTAGCGCCTGAACCTTCATTAGATTTTATTTTGGTGCCTATTTCTTCTATAAGCTGTTCAGTGGTTTTATTCTCGTCATTTATATCCATTTCAACCGCTAATTTATGAATCTTGGTGTCTTGATCGTCAAGTGGTTTTTTCATCTGCCTTAATTCATTCTCGGCTTCTAACTGTCCTTTCTTGAATTCCCCTGTTGCTTTTCCTAAAGACCTTGCCATTTCCGGAAGTTTATTAGCTCCAAATAAAAGGAGTGCTACGGCCAAAATTAATATTAAATCTTCTGGACTAAACATATATTATACTTTATTGGCTCAATATTTAAATTCTTGTATTGCACAGTAGATGGACAAGTATATTTTAAGTCTATATTATTTATACCCTGTATTTTACATATATTAATGCCGTTGCGACAATGATCAAGACCAATATGATCAGGTAAGAGAAGTGGTTACCCTCAAGTGTGAAGCCAAAAATCCCATTATCTCCTCCTTGATCAGGTTCGCTCGGTAATCCTACTGCGTTTGAAAAGCGTTCTTCTATTCCTTTATCTCCTGTTGCAATATAGGCTAAAAGACATGCGACCAGAACCATAAGTATGATAGCTCCGAATATAATAATTCCCTTTTTATTACTTTGCTGCTGCAACCGGAATCGCCTCCCTGAGTATGTCGGGCCTGACCCTGTAAATGTATGACACCACATATCCCGTGACTACGGACTCTACGATTGCAACGCCCATGTTGACGGCTGTGAGAAGCGAGAGTCCATAGAGTGTGGTCTGAACATCCTGATGAACGCCCTGTATTCCCGATATGAGAATTATCAATATCATCGTAACACTGCCGAAAAGGAGTCCTGCTATCGTTCCAATTCCGGCTCTGGAGAATGTATCGAGATTGATCTTTCCAAGCGCCTTATATGTGCCATATGCAACTGAAACCTCAGTCATATTGACGAGAATGTTTGCGCCTACCATGCCCCAGCCGCCATGACCGATCGCTGCAGATAATATGTTTACGATGAGCACAATTGGGCCGCCAATCGCCGGTCCGGCAAGAATACCTATAAGCGGGGTCAGGTTCATGTGTACCCCTCCAAAAAGAGGTATGTTGACCTGGAATATTGCAAAGGAGGCGGCTGTTAACATTGCAGCCAGCGTTATTGTTTTATTATCTATTTTCTTGACTTTTTTCAGCCAATAAAGGCATAAACCTAAAATTACGAGGGCTATAATCCACCATGTAATAATCCATTGTACAGAAAATGCTCCATCCGGGAGATGTATATGTGCCATGCGTTACCTCTCAACTACTAAGTTGTAATTACGCTACCCATAGATAAATATTTGGGTATTCCCCAAACTTTAACCCAAAAGACATCATCGTTTAATTTTGCCTTATCATTGAAGCTATGGTTTTTACAAGTTCATCGGCAGTTATCGGGCAATTTTCCATATCTACACCCAGGTTCTTTGTTATTCCTTCGTATATTTGTGCGACTTTTGGCTGCCTCAGTCCCGACATTTCTATAAGATTTTTATCATAGAATATCGATGAAGGCTTACCCTCTGCTATAATGGAGCCTTCCTTCACGATGCAGATGCGGTCTGATATCCTCGCTGCCATATCAAGGTCATGTGTTGCTATGACGACGCTGATACCAAGGTTATTTTTCAGGTTGAGGATTATATTCTCCACCATTTCTGCGTGTAACGGATCCAGGTCGGATGTAGGCTCGTCCATCGCGATTACCCTGGGCTTCATGGCAAGAACACCGGCGATGCTTACCAGCCTTTTCTGGCCGCCGCTCAGGTAGCTTGGCATTTTATCTGAAAGGTTTTCTGCGCCGACTGCTTTTAATGCTTCCATGGCTGTCTCCCTTGCCTGTTCTAAGCTTGCACCCATGTTTATGGGACCGAACATCACATCGTCTAATACCGTAGGCGCAAAAAGCTGGTCATCCGACCTCTGGAACACTATGCCAACCTCTCTCCAGATATGTGCATGACTCAAATCGATATTTTTACCCATGACCGTAACACTGCCGCTGCTCGGCCTGAGCAATCCGTTCAAATGCTCGATGAGCGTGGACTTGCCCGATCCGTTAGGGCCGCATAAAGCCACGATTTCCTTTTCAAGCACCTTAAAACACATTCCGTGTATGCCCAGACTCCCATCCGGATAGACATGGCTCACACAATCCACGTGTATAAGCTCGTTCTCGGCGTGCGTGCAGACACGACAGGCATCATTATGCAGTTGTTGTGGAATTATCAATCCGGTCACTCCTTAAAACGGCAATTTAACGAACCATATGGAATATATCATCAGAACCGTAGCCAATAGCATGGTGAAATATTCATAGGTGCCTATCACAGGTATCCTGGTCGCTGCCACGTATTTTCCTGTAAACCCTCTCGCTTCCATTGCCTTATTTACCCTATCAGCCCTATCGTATGACCGTATTATGGTCAGCGCAAATACTTCGGAAAACATCTTACTCTGCTTTCGTATGCTTTGTAAAAGCCCTCCTCCCCTTGATTTCAGTGCTTTAATCATGGATTTGACCATCTTCAAAGTAATAAAGATAAACCGGTACGACATGAGAAATATCTGGTCAATCGGAGAAGGGAAGACCCGGTATATCATGGCAGAGAGATAATTGTACCTCGTGGTCATAAGGAAAAATAACGAAAAAGTAACGGATGCAAGCGATTTAAACAGAAGCGTAAGCAACAATAGCAGTCCATTATCGGTGAGGATGAGCGAAACGTATGGCATACTTAGAGAAAATATTGGATTCCCCGGCTCGTTCCACATTAATATGACCACCAGCGATAGAACAAATATAATGGGCATCGTGTACCATTGGAATAATTTTTTAAGCGGCAGACCCGATAAACCGTATAATGACAAAACTATCAGGTAAAGGCAAACAGCCAGTATGAGGCTTTTATCGAGCGATACGAAAAGTACGATGAGCACAAGCATCAACGCCTTTGTCCACGGGCTGATCCTGGAGAATAACGAGGTACCCTTTTCACTGTAAAATGTGATAAGGTCAAGATCAGGTATATGAGGAGATAATTCGTCGCTCATCCATTATGCCCCATCTTCAGGACAGCAGCAGCACGTATCATGCTTAATCCTGCCGCAGATACCCATGTTGGGATGCCCCAGCGAATTGCATATCTTATCGACTACACCCTTGGATACGAGTCCTTCGAATTTCAAAGCCTCGCCGCAAGCTTCCTGAGCTGTAAGGCCATAATGTGATAGCATTAATTCTATGATCCTGTGCCGCCTGACTAAAAATTCGGCAAACTCCCTGCCTTTTGGAGTTAATTGTACTCCCCTGTACGGAATATGCTCGATAAGGTCGGTTGATGACATCTCCTGTATTGTCTTGGTAATAGTCGAAGGGTCGAGGTTAAAATGCTGCGAAATATCAGTCGTGTGTACAGTACCCCCTTTTTCCAGTATGTACTTCAAATATTCGCCCTTCTTAGGGCTTAATTCGAAACCATCAATGTTTCTCATAGGACAAAATAGGCGCATGTAGGATAAATAATTTTTGGGCATGCCCCAAACTTAAAGGATGGTGATTATCAATACGTACACAAACATTGTAACTTATTACACAACTGCCACAAGACTTCCAGCAGCAAAGGCAAAGAAAAAAGGAAGATAGTTTAAAGCATTTAGGCTGGAGTTTAATGCGAAACAGGGTTTTTATCGGGCACTTTAGTGCCTGAACTTTCACTTGTTTATATTCAAGCGAATTTCTTCCATAAGCTGTTCAGGGGTTTTATTTTCAACATTTATACCCATTTCGATCGCCAGATTACGAATCCTGGTGTCCGGATCAATTAATGGTTTATTCAAATGCCTGTACTCCTGGATATTGCTACGGTAGCTGCTGTTATCGAAATGACGAAGCTGCCAAGGGTTCCTACATTCGTCATAAGCCTGAGCAAACCCGAAATGCTCCCGTAATGTTCATGATGTGCATTTGACATCACTGCGCTGCTGTTTGCAGGCCAGAACATAGCGCCTCCGATTCCTGAGATTATTGAAGCTGAAATTATAATAGAATAATCACTTGAGATTGTCAGGGTCATATACATCAATATCGCAAAACACATGAGCGCTGTGCCCGCAGTTGCTATTCCTCTGGTGCCGAACCTGTCTGATAACCTGCCCATGTAAGGCGAGAGGAAGCTGCTGATTATATAACCGGGTGTTAACAGCAATGCCGCTGTAAAAGGATCCAGGCCCTGCACATCGAGCTGGTTGCACTGGTCAAGGAAAGTGTTAACAGCAATGCCGCTGTAAAAGGATCCAGGCCCCTGATACCTTGAAGATACATGATAATCAGGAATGTTACCGACAAAAATCCAAGGCTCTGGAAGAAAGATGCAAAGATGGAAGCACTGAGCACCCGGTTCCTGAAGGCGTGCAGGTCAAGCGCGGGGGATGCACTTCTTGATTCCCAAAATAGAAATGCTATAACTGCAATTACACCTGCTAATTTGAACAGGATATTGAAACTGCTTAGTCCCGCAGAGGCAAAGTCCACTGCGCCGTAACATAAGAAAGAGAGCGCCGAGCCCAGAAGCAGCATGCCTGCAAGGTCCATCTTTGCATTCACTTTCGGGTTATCATTCAGGTATCTGATTCCAAGCAAAAGCGCTGCACCGCCTATTGGCACGTTTATGAAAAATATGAAACGCCAGCCTACGAATGTTGTCAGCAAACCGCCAAGCACTATGCCAAGCATTGCCCCTATGTTCCAGCCCATTGATATGTAACCATATGCTTTGCCCCGTCTTCCAACCTCAAATGTATCTGCGATTATGGCACCGCTTGTTGCCTGCATGAGGGCTCCGCCAACAGCCTGTACGGCCCTGAAACCCACAAGAGAGCCATTTGGTTACGCAAAACCGCAGAACGCAGAGCCGAGTGTGAAAACAGCAAAACCCAGGTTGAACGCCTTGCTTCTCCCAAAGAGGTCACCAAGCCTGCCGAACTGCATCGTAGTTACAGCAATAACAAGAAGGTAAATCAGTATAACCCAAATCGTTTCTCCGAGGTTTGAGTTTAGCCCCTCGGTCATAGAAGGAAGCGCAAGCAACACTATGGTTGTATCGAGCGCACCCATTAGTGTTCCGAGTACAAGTATGGAAAGTACTATTCCTTCGTGCTTGCTTTGCATAATATAATTTTGCTTATATTAACTAATAATTGATCTTTGAGCTTCGAACTTACCGAGTTATAGTTAATGCATTTAACTTATTTTGTCTTGGGGTTGGCTCAATATCCGCCGCAATCTTGCACTTTTTGAAGGTATCGCAAGAAGGCATCCGGCATATTTTGACTTTCATTTGTATTTTTACACAAAAATGGCCGGCTGTAAAGGTCATGGGATTGACAGGTGGCATATATTTTTCACTAAAGGATTTCATTTTTCACCTTCTCTCCCCATAATGCTCATCAATATAAATTTACCTTTTTTTTACACTGTTGACTAATATAGATTAATCGGTATTTGTGAACAATCTCAAGGAAAGGTTAGGTAATAAATTATATCTTTATGGCCGGTGCGATCTGTATGCCAGCCGCCATCGGAGATACAGAAACCCGGACATTTTTAGCCTCTTTCATTTCATTAGCCGCCTTAGCTGTTGACTCATCGACCATCGGTCGGATTATTTCCTGGATTCTTTCTTTGACTTTGTTGTAATTGGTCTCCAGTTTTAATGCCCTTTCCGCGAAGCTTGTGCTTGAAACCTTGTAGGGGGTATATTTTGCAATTCTATCTTTGCATTCTTTCGCGCAGAATCTGCAATCCTGTCCGGGCAAAGTGGCCTTGAGGCTTTTCATCTCGGTTATCTTTTCAATTTCCGATGGCAGGTTGGTAAGTATTTTACAAGCTATCTCAGGAGTCAAAAGGTGCACATCGCCGCTAAGCAGTTCCACTATGATTGTCGGGCACTGGTTCCTTACCGAGTAAAGGCACAGTTGATATAGTTTGACATTCCCGGTTTTCATGTCAATGACAACAAGGTTTTTCCCGCCCACAGTTACCCTGTTCTGGTAGTCGTTTAAGAGGCGTATATCCAGGCGGGAATTGCCTTCCACCACTTCATGCTGCACATTTAATTTTGCGAAAATCTTTTTCAGATCCTGGGCAAGTCTTGCGTTGAAAACCTGATGCATGAAATTATACATCGATGATATTGACTCATTCCCGTTCTCTGCACACGGACATGCTTTTTGAAGTATGTCGTCTATCTTCGAAGGAACTATGTCCAAACGATTAAAGTCCTGGGTAATATCGGCTAGAGTTTTATTCATTTTAATTGCCACTCCGGTGTCCATCTAATCGTTTGTTTAATTCCCAGTTTTTGAGATTCCGATTTAAGCTTTCCATATTCGTATTAATCACCTTTTTAGGTTATAGTGGTAATATCACCAATAATACCTACTTATCGGAAACTATTTAATCTTTGTGGTGATTCTGGTTAGAATGGTTATCATGTCTAAATCATTTATTGTGCAGATAAAAGATGATAAGCAGCGGCGTATCGTTATTGATAAAAAGGTGTGGGACGAAGAAGGGCTGAAAAAAGAGGATTATATAGAAGTAATGATTAAAAAGGTCAAACTGAGTTCCCATGAATAAGACGTTATCATCGGCATTCTGCTATCTCCTCATCAAACTGTGAAAAAAAATTCTCTTGTTAACGGCTTTTGTTCGGTATATATCCCATTGCAGGTATCATCCAGCACCGAAGAAGCGAAACATATCCAACATAGCAAACTCTGAAGGATGAATCCCCGAACACAAGGAACTTAAGGGTTCGCCTCTTCTCCGATATATCCATCGAGTTCCCCGAACCGCTTCGTCGCAGTTAAATTCTTGTAGTTCCCGCAAGCCCGAATCATAAGGTTGATGGATTCAATTACTTTCTCAAGATTCTTCTGCGGACGCCGTCTCGTCCTCTGTTTTATCAATGCCCTGTACCTCTTTCATTCCTTAATCACTCGGTCTTCTCGGCCTAAAATAACTCTAAACCGGCAGTTTCTGTTATAAGGTTGTAGTTCTTGCACTTGTATGAACCTCAAATAGATACGTGATACCGGAAAGAGGATAGAACACATGATTTGATTCTTAAACTTAAGATATTTCAGTGGACATATTGATAGCTACCTCTGCTATATCTCCGCTGTAACTCGCTATTCTTCCAAGGCTATCAAACATTGCTTTCATTAAAATGGCAGATTGAATATCTTCTATCTTAAACAATTCTTTTGAAATATCGGATTGAGATTTCTCAACCTTTTTCAACTCATGGAAAACTATCTCGGCCATTTCATCATTTCTTGTAAATAATGCCTGAACTGCTTTTTCGAAAGTCGCAACTATATTATTGTTGAGATCTATAAAATCGTTCAGTTGCATTGCTTTTTGAAAATCAATTAACTTGATGTAACTCTTTGCTATGTTTTCTATATGGTCTGCGATTCTTTCAAGATCTTTAACTACAATCCTGTACCCAAGACAATCTTTTTGAGATATTATTCCAAGTTTTTCCGCTACCTGCTGGTATTCTACAGCACTCTTAAGTTGCCTGACAACTAAAAAATAGAGACGGTCGATTTCTTTCTCTCTTATTATTATATCTTTTGCAAGCCCGATATCCATGTTTTTTAAAGCCTTGCCAAGATCAAGAAGCATCGATTTGTCTATGGAAAACATTCGCTGGAGTATCTGCATGGTACTCATGCGTTTGTAATCAAGCATTATTTCAAGGGTCATTGCTTCGTTAGTGTCCTCGACTATTTCCACCCCTATCAGATAATCCAGAATATTCCGTATGATCTCTCTATATGCAAGATGATCCTTTCTGTCTAGCTTTATCTTGATCGTATCATAACCCACCAGATAAAAAGCAATTAATATACGCTCAAGGGCTTCACTTGATGTTATTTGTGAGATTTTAATATCCTTAGTTTTTGACTCTTTTTCAATTACACCTGTCTCGATCTGTAATGAACTGCCATGTTCAGTAACCACCAGAGAGTCACCTGCCTTTAAATTAGTCTTATTAACCCATTTTTTAGGCAGTGAAATTACATAGGTTGAGCCACCACTTACGTAAACTTTACGTGCTTCCATATTATCTCTACTCTACTGATAGTTTATAATATATATAGATTATTGGAATAAAATATATATCTCTCATGTAAGAAATATCAAAAAAGTAAAAGAAATTAAAAAAACAGAAATCTAGATTTTATGGAGATTCCCACTGGGCAGAACCTTGCATCCCATTACTATCAGTCACGTTAAGGTTGACAGAGAAATTAGTTGTATTAGTAAAATCGAATGGTATCCTCACCATCTGTCCTGTTTTATAATAATTGATAGCGGGGACTTGCCATTGATAGTTAATAATCGTGCTTTCATGACTAATAGAATCTGACCCGTCCAAGACAAGCACATTTCCAAATCCAACATCAGATTCTGAACTTACTTTTATGATTGGTACAGGGGGGAGAAAGACACGCTCAAAGTTGTTTGTCAGGCTGGTAAATAGAATTAACTTTATGGGATCATTCCTTGAAATGTTAAGAGGAGAGGCAAAGTTAGTGCTAAGGTTCAAGAATATCTGCCTGCTTCCTGCAGGTGGCACAGGGAATTGGTTCTGGAAATTGTAAACTTTTACTTTATCTGTATAGTTTGCAGCATTCATGCCATTAATATTGAGACCAACAATCTTTGCCTCCTCAATGTTCAGATTCACAACCGTTATTATCATGTTAGTCCAGTTTACGCTGCCATCCGAATCATTGAGAGCCAATGAAAGAATCTTTAAGTTCTCGCTTTCCACAGCAGCACGAAGGCTCCTTTGCTCCATATCTTTCTTCTGCGCCTCGTTTACCATTATGGCAAGGGCGGATGCCGAAGCTACCACAATCAGTATCAATAGCAATGTGCCAACTAT
This sequence comes from uncultured archaeon, assembly GCA_902386255.1. Classification (GTDB taxonomy): domain Archaea; phylum Halobacteriota; class Methanosarcinia; order Methanosarcinales; family Methanoperedenaceae; genus Methanoperedens. The sequence continues at coordinate 20,477 of CABMII010000121.1, read as the reverse complement.
TACAGATAGCCCTGACTCATCTTCAAGCAGTTTCACGCATCCGATTTACCCCCATGAAACAATAAAGTATCCTTTTATAGAGTATAGGGGGGTATATAGACTATAGGGGTAAATTAATTAACCATTCTGAAAGGACTCTTCTGCATGATGGCACCTCAGTTAAAAAAAAGCGGCATAAATATAGCCGAGATACGAAAACCGAATGAATATAAGCTGTATGGTTTGAATTCGAATCCTTTCAGGGAGGTATCGGCTGAGGCGATAGAGGGCATCTACTTATTGCACGTGAACCAGAAGATGGACAGGGAATTGGCAGGTATAGTCGGGGAGTTGTCGGAGGGAGGGAGGGCTGTGGTGGCTTTTGTAGGAGAACTGGGTATCGGGAAAACCCAGAGGCTGAGATGGCTTGAGGAGGTGGCAATTAAAAGCGGTATTTTCCATATTTTTTTAAGTGTTGAGCATGAATATACATTAAATATAAAGAGATTATTCGAAAACGGGCTGAAACAGATAAATGATAAGATGGGTTTTATGGGGAGACTTCGGCCCCCTCAGTATGTTAAAGAAATAAAAAAATCATTAAAACAGAAAAAAGAGCCTGTCGAACTTGGGATACTGGCATCATTGATGCTAAAAGAAAAGAAACCATCTTATATTTTGCTGGACAACATTGATTGCGGTGATAATAATTTCATGGAATTCCTCACCGCTCTTGTGAACAACCTGAAGGCTGGAAGCCTGCTCTGTTTTACCTGCAATAAAGAAATTTTCAAAGGCATCCGGGAAACAAATCCATCCTTCATAGAGCGGATAAACAAGCTTTATATGCTGGACGGACTTGAGGATAAGGAGGCTGAGCTTCTTGTAGCAAAGAGGCTCGCAGTAAGCAGGTCTGTTCAGAATATGGACTTCCTTTTTCCCTTCACCAGAGAGTTTGTTTACAGCTTAAACTCACAAGTACACGGGAATCCGAGGGCGCTGATTAAAAACATGGATGATGCCTTATCCAAGGCATGCAATGCCGGTATGCCTATAATTGCAAAAAGTTTTGGATAATTTTTATTACCTCAGCAGAAATGCAAGGCTGGCGGTATAGCTTATTAAAATCAATATAACCGAATGTCTTAATCCATACCTTGCTTTACCCTCGGTGAGCTGTCCGGCTATGATGCCGCTTGCGAAGGCGTTAATCATTATCACATGGAAAAAACCGACCTTAAAGCTGGCAAGATTCATTTTCGGAGCCGCGATGCCAAAAGATGTTCCGCCCCCAGTTCCCATCTTGAACATATTGAGGATTGAAGGAAGAAGAGAGGAGTTAAGGATATATATCAAGCCGATGAGGATGAATTGTGCTGCATAGATTATGAAAAGGTATTCCTTTAGCGCAGCTTCCTTCTCATGCTCCAGTTGCAGGGTTTTTTCAAGGTCATCTGCACTTTTCAGGATGATAGCCGGACTGATAGCCCCAAGCCTCGATGCCTGGACGATGAGTTTGCTGTATTTGCTAATCAGCGGGCTTTTCAGGGATTCCGCCATGCTGGCAATAACACTTTCAAAAGAAACGCCCCACTCGGTCTGTGCTGCAGCTTTTTTTAAGTGAGGACTGAGGGCGTGCAGGCCGCGTTCTGTCTCTATTGCTGGAGAAGCAATCTCCTTTATGGCGTTCAGGGGGTCAAGACCGCCGCGCAGGAGTTCAGAGAGCTCATATAGAAAGCCGATATACTCTTCCTCGTATCTTCTAATCCTTCTCCTGGCAAGATAAACATCTATGCTGTATGGTATTATCGCTATCAGGACAGCAAATACTAACACCTGGTCAAGATTTTTGTACACCCCTTGGTCCTTTGTGATTGTTACTTCTTTTGATGCATTTGTAAAACCTTCTTCTGATATATATCCGGTATTTTCCTGCCCGGAAGGGAGCACAATTATTATTACAAGCAAGATGACCGCTATTAATGCCGGAAGAAGCAGGATAATGTATTCTCTTTTTAAGTTATATTTGTTATATATTTTTTTTAAATCTATCATTTCTGCTCCCCGTGAGGCGAATATACTACCATCAGAAGCACAAAGAAGAGAGCATTTGTTACAGGCATAATGAAATATACGAATATGCCAAAGAGATCACTTGCCTGGAACGGTCCTATCTGCCCTCCCATAAGAATGCTCCCTACAGTTACGCCAAGCACGGCCATGATAACACCCGTGCTTATAAACGTGATATACATCTCGCTGAAAAGGGCAAGGGACTCGTTGAGTTCTTTTTGCACCTGCCGTTTTATATCCAGTAATTGATCAAGCCTGTTGTGCAAGTATATTTCCATGCCCCCGCCGGTGTGGATCATTCTTGTGATTTCTATTAGCAGGGAGCGCATGTGCGGGGAAGGGGTAGTTCTCGCAACATCCAGGATGGCAGCTATAACATCCTTGCCCAGGGTATCCACAGAATATAGAATCTTTTTTAGCTCAGCAGAGACAGCGCCGTGGTCGGCAGCAGCAACCATACGCAAAAGATTCAAGGGGGGCGTACCTATCGAAGCCAGAATAGACATGTGACTGATAGCGAATGGTAGATTGCTGTCGATGGCAAGACGCCTATCCTGTATTTTTGAGGTGAGCTGGAAATAGACGACCCCTGCGGGAGCTGCAAAAGCCAGCAGGGCAGCAAAAAGAGGAGGAACCAGATTGATGGAAAGAATGTAAAAAACAGCTCCAACTGCAAGGGACAGTATGAGAGAACTTGTTAACAGGATTGAGAGAAACATCCCTCCGCTCATTTTAATTTCTGCTTGGAAAAGGAGCGTTGAGAATTCATTTTCCAGACTGCTTCCTTCTATGTATCTCCCCAGTATGCGGTAGCATAGCTTCTTGTAGAAAGTATTCATGGTTTGACGTTTTTACCAGACTTTAAGGCCTTCGGCTTGCGTACTTTTTTTGGCATTATTATCTTTTTCATGAAATCACTCGGAGAATTGTAATATGCCTTGAGGTTTTTTGACACATCCCTGTAATGGGTAATTCCCTGCCTGGACATCCACTCAATCACCTTCTCCCTCTGTTCCATCTCCTTCTCTAAATCTTCAAGTTTGATTCCGTGTTCACCGGCTATATCTTCCAGAAGAGAGCCTTTCCCTTTGTAGTTGAAAGAATCGCTATAAGGGTCCCAAGAAAAAACATTATTCGTGACGAGATTCCTTGTCGTGGAATCAATCCCATGTATCTCCACCATGTTCACAATCCGCCTGGCATAGCTGTTGTTAATACGGATTCTGTTTATAAATATCGCAAGATCAAGACTTGCAAGCTGGCTGCGGGGAACGTTCATGGGCGGTGATTCGATGCGATTAACGAGCTCTCCAATAGAGCTTGCATGTATTGTACCCATAGCGGCATGACCGACTGAGATTGCCTGGAAAAGAGTGCTCGCCTCAGCCCCCCGGACTTCTCCGACTATTATGTATTCAGGACGCTGCCGCAATGCGGCGGTTAACAGCTCATATAAACCGATATCCCCGCGTTTGGACGACCCCTCCCCTCTTCCAAAACCGCTCCTCGTTACAGATTGTATCCAGTTCTCATGGGGTATATTTATCTCTGCTGTATCTTCAAGGCTCACAATCTTTGCCTCGGGTTTTATGAAAAGGCAGATGCCGTTTAATAATGTTGTTTTCCCTGAGGCGGTGCCGCCCGAGACAAGTATTGACCTGTTGTATTCCAGCAACAACCACAGGTAGGCAAGCTGCTTTGCATTTAAGGTACCGTATTTCATTATATCTACAAAGGAGATTGGTTCGTTCTTGAACCGCCGGATAGTGAAGGACGAGCCTTTCCTGGTCACCTCGCTGCTGTAGGTGAGGTTAACCCTGCTGCCATCTGGCAAGGTAGCGTCTGTTATGGGGTCAAGCACCGATATATGTCTTCCTGAAATCTGGGCCATTTTCAATATAAAAGAGTTTAGCCTGTATTCACTCTCAAAACTTAACTGTGTCCGCAGGGACTCAAAGACGCGGTGATACAAATAAACAGGTCTGTTTGGACCGTTGCAGCTTATGTCCTCTATTAAAGGGTCGTTCATCAACAGGTCTATCTCGCCAAAGCCTATGAAATCCCTCTTGAGAAAATAAAGCACTTTATTCTGGGCAACCTTGCCTGCTCTTATGCTATATGTGTCAATAATTTCTGCTGCCCTTTCTTCGATATACATCTCCCGGTTTTCCTGTAAGCTCTCCGAATTCAATTCTCTCTCAAAGATACCCTTTATTCTCTGGAAGAGCGCCTTCTCTGCTTTATCAAGAACAGGCTCATGTGGTATATACAGAAGTTCTTCGGCATTGCTATCAAATGCGATTTGAACAAACTGGTAAGGCGGGTTGATCGGATAGGTTATGTTTAATTCACGGATGGGCTTTTCTTTGAAGGAGTTGAGTATTTCACTGATATTTTGTTTACTCTCCTCCCGCTTGCCCATGATTTGTTCTTCAAGCTGCTTAAGATGCACTTCAAGCCCATCATTCCCATTATGTTTCTTCCCGTTGCCATTTCCATTTCCTCGTGTTCGGCTTGGAAAAAGATGCCCCCCAATGCGTTTTGGATATTGAGATAAACTGCCAAGATTAAAACCTTCAACCAATGATTTCATTAAAGTGCGTGAGTGCGTGAATTAGATTAATAATTTATCTATATAGATAATATACACTATTTTTTTAAACATAATAAAATTAAAATGGATTCTACTGATTTTATATATAGTATATAGATTCTTGGGAGAAAACATAAATAGTCCCCGGCAAGCTTATGTAAAGATGAGTGATAAAATTAGAAAAACAAATGCAGAGATAAGAAAAGTCCAGGTGACTGGCAAATCAACATTCGTTGTTTCCCTTCCCAAGAAGTGGGCTGCCAGTACCGGGATAACCTCCGGTTCCCTTGTTCACATGCATCCCCAGGAGGATGGAACTCTTCTTTTAACTTCAAACGGCGGTTTTGCTCCTCAGGGTCCAAAGACTTTAACCATAGATGGGAGGACGGGCGAGCCGCTGATAAGAGATATAATAGCCACCTATGTTGCAGGGTATCGCGTGATCGAGCTTAAAGCCAAAAATATCACACTGGAGCAGAGAAAAGATATAACTGCTATCGTCAAAAAATTGATAGGTATTGAGATTATCGAAGAAACACACGAGAGGATAGTTATCCAGGATATCCTGAATCCGGGAGATATGCCTATCGATATGAGTTTCCGGCGCATGCATATAAAAACGCAGTGGATGCTTGATAATACCATCAAGGCGATGAAGACGAGGGATGTTTCAATCGCCTCTGAGGTCATAAGGCAGGACGATGAGATAGACCGCCTTCATCTGTTGATATCAAAACAGTTCATGGATATCCTGCTCCATTCAAGAATATCCGAAAAGAGTGAACTGGGATTGGCAGGTGCCTTCTACTACAGGTTGGCAAGTGACCAGTTAGAGCGCGTATCAGACCATGCGGGTAAGATTGCCAGCATAATGCTGGAATCCCGGGAAAAAATTCCTCATGAAACGCTCGATGAGTTCGTAAAAATTGGTACCATCTCTGATAAGCTTGTCAATGATTCTGTCAGTTCCTTTGCAAAATGCAATGTAGAGCTTGCAAACAGGGTTATCGAAGAACATAAAAAAATAGGTGATGAGTTGCACAGAATAAGACACATGGCAACAACTCTGGATCCTGATGCAGTCATGTCCATAGGGCTTATAGCAGACAGCGTGAAAAGGATTGGGGATTATGCTGCAAACATTGCCGAGTTAGCCATCGACTTCTCTAAAAGTATATAGATTATATACACTATATACAAAAAAGCTTAGTAGGGCTTGATTCTATTTTCAGGCAATGAGGGCTATCCTGTTGCTTATTATTGGGCTGAATATAATTCTGGTGGCTGCGGCGTCCGGGGAAGAAAACAGTATAACTCTTAAATGGGGTGAGAGCGCAAGTTTTCCCCCTTATAATATAACAGCTGTTGATTTCAGTCCCGGAACTGTAGAAGAACACCCTGAAATATGCAACAATGGAACATGGTACAACGACGAACATACTACTAATTATGTTCGAACAAGTTATGGATGTAATGATTATGTCTTTTTGAATGTTTCCAGGGATGGCAGCCATGTAATGGACGCCTTATTATCAAAGGTGAACCGCACAATCGGCGGCGCCGAATTTACCAATGAAACTACATATGAAGACAACGAAGGTTCGATCAAAATAGGTGTACTGGATATCACTTCCGGTTATTATATAACTACGCCTTCAGTAAGTCTTGATATAACGATAGTACAGAATGTAAGTACTGAACTTGATATTGTAAATAACCTGACGATAACCAAGGTTGTACCCGATCCGGCTAATGTATTTCCATCCTATCCGTTTATTCCCGTAACTATAGCTATTGAAAATATTGGAAAATTAAATTTTTCATATATCAGGATGGTAGACGAAGCTGGAGATGGCTTTGTATCAGAACCGCAGGATTTGAAGTGGAGCATATCCCTGCACAGTGGCGAGTTGTGGCAGGCCCAGTATTTAATCAAGCCGCAAAAACCTACACCTGATACGGAATATACTCTCCCTCCTGCAACGCTTTATATAGTCTTTGGTAATAAAACATATAACCTGTCCACAGGCAACATAAGTTTCACTTTGCGTTCTTCAGATATTATTTTATCAAAAACAGCCGACAGGGTGGTAAACAATGTAACAGTAAATCTATCTTTGAAGAACAATGGAAGCAGGGCAGCGCTGGTAAAAGTATGGGATTCTCTTCCTCCCGGAACAGAGATTATTAACGGGGAGATGAACTTCAGCAGAGTTCTCCAGCCTGGAGACTTTTACAACAACAGTTATATGTTGAAACTAAATGATATTTCGGATAACATATCATTGCCGCCGGCCAAGTTCACATTTAAAGAATACAAGCCTGGGAACTCCCCCGAAGCAAATCCTCAAGGTGTGCAAAATATTACAGGTTCTGGCATGTCAAATCCTGCGGAAATAACATTTGCAAAGCCCGCTTCCGCGGATGTTCATGCAACGTCTACTGATAATTCTGCCTCTTCCTCAATCGAAAATCCTAAAAATACTTCTGGCACACCTGGATTCTTTGAATCTATAGTGGCAGAACTGAAAAACATTCCAGCGCAGCTCCTGAAAATGCTGGGGGGCGCAGGGAAAACGTCAGGGCAGACTGCTCCCAGCAACCAGCCCGCTTATTCTGGAGGGGATTGAGCCACTATAACGTTGTCGGGTGCGGTTTGGTACGAGGACTCTATAATCTATATAGATAAGTTATATCAGAGAAAAAAATACACTGAAATCATTATGAAGCTTATTAAGGACACAAATGCAGTATCGCCGGTGGTCGCCTCTTTGATGCTTATTATGGTAGTGGCTGGAAGCGTGGCATTTCTCTCCGGCATGATGCAGAGTATGAATTCCCAGACCGATAAGGTGACAGGCAAGAGTAACAGTGCAGATCGTACATCCATGAAGATAAATATCATAAGTTCAGACCTCGCCGAAGCTGCAGTGGAGCCTCTTGTGAACGCTTATAATGATAAGAGCCTCGGCGTGTTTCTCCAGTTACAGAAGAGTGCAACAATTAATGCGACTTCGAATATCTCCATAGGCGAGGTGGGTACAGGGATAGCAGATATAGGAGTCTCGGATAGATTGCCTTCTCAGGATGAAATGGGGGAATACCCAGACCTTGTAGCTCAAAATCTTGGTTATTCGGGAATTGTGGTCATTGTCAATAAGAATCAATGCGCCCTGGTTTGCATCTTTAATAAAAGCGACCTGTGGAGAACTTACAACGGGACAAATCCCTCAATTACAGCCTATAAAATGGCAGGTTCTTCTGGCGCACAACAGGCATTTATGCAGTACATCAATATCAATACTACTTCAATCAGCCCGAACATTAATGCGGTTTCAGGCAGCGCCAGCATGCTTGAGGCCGTGAAAAATGATAATACGGCTATAGGATTTATAGAATATGGTTATGCTCAAGCTAATCCTGGAAGCGTTTCTATAGCAGGTCTCATCGATGAGGATAATAACCAAACATACACAAACATGAGCTATTCCAATTTCACACAGGCGGCTACCAGCGGCGATGTGAACAACTCCTATTACCCGTTGGAGCTTGCACACCCGCTCTACTTTATTACAAGAGGCAATCCTTCGCTTTCGGATTCCTTCATAAAATGGGCAAGGTCATTTGAAGGACAGGATATTATAGAGAAGAATGGATACATAAGTTATACGAGGGAATTCAATTAAGAGCCCAATCCGAAGAGTTCCAGGAATGAATATATTGGCTGGAATTATAAGGCAAAAAAGGGAACTGAAAAGAAGATAGTATAATGAACTTACTAAAAAATAGCTCATCTTCGCGTTATTCGCCAGGGTTTCATCAAAATGTGCTAATTAATTTTATATGTTACACACGCTTAACATGTCATGATGTCGAAAAATGATAGGATTGAAAAGCTCCTGATAGCCATACCTTTCTTTTTTGCAATCTCGGCGATACAGGACTACTACTTTACATTCCTGCTTTCAGGCACGAAGGAGAACCTTATGCAGAACGAATTCAGCCCGCTGCTGGTATATGCGGTCAGGCACGACTTATTGATACCTTATTTTGTGTTTACCGTGATATTCTCCTTCTCCGCTTCCTATCTTGTCCTGAAACTGCTCTCCGGGGATGAAAAGCTCTTCTATCCTGCATCTGCCATTCTTATCCTGCTCTCGCTGGCACATACTTTTGGCGGCTTGTCGTGGTATTTCAAGAACAATGCCTATTCCAATGCTATCCTTGCAATTTCAGCAATAACAATAATGATGGCGATATTTTTATTCGGGTGGTCTATTTTGCAAAAAAGGAATGTAAGTTGAGCATATCTTCCCGATTTCAGCGCCTGCAACATCACTGGGGCTGTTTCTTCACATTAGATTGAATTTTTTTGGGAATCTTAAGCAAATCAAGCCAGATACTGTGGGATTCCATTGTTATTTTTTTAGCTGTTTTGTTCTGCATGATTGATAACCTCCTTTGATGAAAATGACATATCCAGAAATAAAATTAATGAATATAAAATATAATTACTAAAACCAGCTATATACCTCTATTGTTTCTATAGTGAAAGGTTTTATCCTGTGGTTCAACTTAATTTGGGTTATGCGAAACGAATCTGTAGGTGCAGTCTTGCTTTTTATTCTTGCATTGTACAGCGCCGCTTCTATATCATGGTATTCCCCATCAGCAAATCTTCCAGCTGCGGTTTTTGCGGTCTTTCCTGTGATGGGTGCACTTGGCATAATAATTCTTGCTGCTAAAAAGAGATCCTTTTGCTAATAGAGTTCCAAACAGGATTTGGCAATATGTCAATAACAAAGTTAGGAAACTTCAATCAAGTGCAACTGAATAATTTGATTAATCTATTTGAGGCATCTCATAGTAGAACAGCAAACTTAGCAGCAAGAATGAGACTGTGGAGACCTGGCGGAGATTTAGATTCACATGATAAACTTGATTTGGTGAGCTATTGTAACCCCATGATAGATACAAGAGAACCAGCAAGGGATTTTGCCCGGCAAATAAGTAAATTAGTATTCGGGAAGATTATATCAAGATTGGATTAAAAGGTTTGACAGTGTCACTTTTATTGCTGTGTCTCTTTCTCTGTCAATTTGTATTAGGAGGGCTGGGCTTTCTTAACGTATAGTGTTGTTTTTTTTCATGAAGTGAGCTGTTTGCGGATTGATTTTAAGTCCTTTCGGCGTTTTCTGCCAAGCCTGGGATAAGTCATTTTTAAGCCTTTTAGCATGTCAAGAATAATCTGGGAAATTATCAACTGAGCGTTTTCTTTGTCATCGGCCGGGATGATATACCAGGGATTATTAGTGGTGCTTGTCGCACTCAGGCAGGCCTCATAGGCTTTCATGTAACGTTTCCAGAATTTCCTCTCCTCGATATCATCCGGGCTGAACTTCCAGTTCTTTTCCTGATCGTCGATGCGTTTTAGAAAACGCTTTTTCTGTTCCTCCTTCGACAGATGAAGGAAAAATTTGATGATTCGCGTTCCGTTGCAATATAAATGGTTCTCCAGGTCCATGATAGAACGATAGCGCTCCTGCCAGATGGTTTTCTTATCAAACCCATCCGGAAGATTTTCGCTCTGTAGAATCTCCGGATGTACACGAACAATCAGAACTTCCTCATAATAGGAACGATTGAAGATGCCAATTCGCCCCCGTTCAGGCAGGCAAATGGTCGTACGCCACAGGAAATCATGCTGAAGTTCCATGGCGCTGGGATGTTTGAAACTGAAAACCTGGCAGCCCTGCGGATTGACACCGGACATGATATGCTTGATGGCGCTATCTTTTCCTGCGGAATCCATTCCCTGGAAAATCAGCAATATAGAATGGCGGTTTGATGCGTAAAGAAGACTCTGCAACGACCTCAGTTCTTCAATGTGTTCTCTGAGAATCTGCTGGTACTGCTCCTTTGACTTATATTCGGGCAATACAATCGTCGGCCTCTCCTTGAGCCTGAGCTTTTCACCTGTCTGCACAAGGAAATCTTTGGAATTGATTTTCATCCATATCACTTATGATAATCTCAAGCTCTATATGTTGGTTTCAGGCATAAATCTTCGTCATGTTCACCCCGGTCTTAGGAAATAATTTAAACTATATAGTCCTATTTTTTCTATAGGAGCATGTTTTATTATCCTGGCAGATGTTCAATGGTTCATGAAGCCCATAAAACCGCCTTCAATCATATTTTTCCAGAGGCTTCATACCAGGCTTCCCGCTCATAATACCTCTCTTTTACCCGGACGGAAAGCCTGCTCTTTTTCTTTAAGATAAATAAACTATATGACTCTATATAGTTTATGATGATTATAATAAAATAGTTTCTGATATTACAACAGTCTGTGGCTCAAAGAGAATAGCCCACAAACAGAGGAGAAATATGAAGCCCTTCACCGTACTCCTTTTCCTCTAAAAGGGCTTCATTAAAAAACGGTGCCCCATAAAGCCAAGTCCTATCCATTATACAAGGGGCACCAGTTTCTTTTCCTAAAAAATAAACTACATGGCTCTATATACTTTATGAGGATTACCATGAAATAGTTTATAGAATTAGTGTAATCTGGCGGCAATAAGACCATGCCGCTAAATCACCCCGCAGGAGGAATATGAAGCCCTTAATCGTACTTTTTTCCTCTAATACAGGGCTTCAGTAAAAAACGGTGCCCCAAAAATCCCAATCCTATCACAGGGGCACCAGTTTCTTTTCCCAAAAAAATAAACTATATGGCTCTATATAGTTTATGGGGATAGTTTATGGAATTAGAGTAATCTGGCGGCAATAGGACCATGCCGCTAAATCACGACCCGTAGGAGGAACATGAAGCCCTTAACATATCTCACTTTTTTTGCCTTAGTAGAGGGCTTCACCAACTATGAAAAAGTGCCCTCAGCCCCTTCGAGCTCCAACCAGAGGGCACTTGTTTCATTCTGTGGAGAATAAAAATAGACTATATTACTCTATATAGTTTATGAGGGTTTCACTAAAATAGTTTATGAAATTAGGGGTATGCTGGTGGTGCTATAAATCCGTGTCCGCCAAACTTCAATGGAAGATAGATGAAAATAATATGGGCAAATACCGGTCAGCATCACTAAACCAAAAAAGATTGGAGGATAGAAAATGAAAATAAATACTAAAGGAATAAAAGCGTTCCTGCAGGACTCTAAAGCCATTTCCCCTGCCATAGCAACACTGATATTAATCGTGATTGCAGTGGTAGCAGCAGCGGGCGTGGGCATACTTGTCCAGAGCTCGCAGAAGAATGCAGAAGCGCAATCGTCAAACAAAGACTTGAGCGTATCGGGAGATTTCGTCATCAAGGGCAGTACTACCGTATTACCAGTTTCCCAGAACGAAATCCAGGCATTCAGTAAGATATACCCCAGTGTAACAATTACCCTCGGCGGCGGAGGCTCAGGATATGGCAAGGCGGCTGTCTATAACAAATTGATTGATGTAGGCGCAAGCTCGTCTATATGGGATCCTGCTGGCGGTTCAGATTCGTCCACAGGTACAACTCTCAATTACCCCAGCAGGACCGAAGCAGTCATCCAGGGAACAGGAGCGAATGCATTCGTCTATGAGACAAAGATCGGAACCGGCTTGATTGTAGTCGCAGGGAATATAGCCGGCGCTACTTCTATAAACATTGTCCCAGGCACCATAAATGACAGCACCAATGAAAGTCTGTCTGCTGGTGGAGTACTTAATCTGACCTACGGTGAATTGAAACAAGGGTACGTAACCGGTACTATACCAAAAGGCAACGTAAGTGGTTTGACAGCTGACATCACAACAGTCCAGCGCTCAGATGACAGCGGTACGGAAGATGTATTTTCAGATTATATGGGTCTTCGCGATAGCGCAACCACACAGTTCCAGTCAAGCGTTAAGGCAATCGGTCAATCGGGCAACCAGGGAATCAGAGACTACATTGCAACAACTAAAAACACAATCGGCTTCGTTGATATTGGATTTGCAGCAGGTGGAATTAATGGAAACGCTGCGGTCATCCCAGCCGCACAGAACGGCACTGTAGCAAGCAAGCTCAACAAGGGCGTAGGCGGAACCTACGATGCATCAAGCAAGAGCGTAAGCGGCAATAAAGGACTTGCAAGAGACCTTTACTACTACAGCCAGCCGGGCGTACCAGCAGGCGCTGTCAAAGCATACCTTGACTTTGTACTGAGCCCTGATGGGCAGAAGATCGTAGAGTCGTCAGGCTACTACCAGAATTAAATAAACAAATTCAATTATGAGGAGAAATCCTCATAATTACTTTTTTTCAAGCGCAGCCATAAAAAAAAGGCCGGTGGATTTATGGAAATTTCAACAGGAGACATAGTAAAATTCAAACTCGAATCAGGCGAAATCATGGAAGGAGATGTCCAGTTCATCGAAACGAGCCGCAATGAGGATATACTGTACATAAGCAGCTTTAACAGGTGGGACAGGGTACCTGGAGACAGGATTATAGCAAGGGTTCCAAGAAAATAAATCCGGTCGGCGACATCCGGAAAAATCATGAAACTGAAAGAACGGTTACGCAAACTCTGCCCTGAATGCAGCAGCCTGAGCATATCCGTCCGTTCCAAATCCACAAAAAAATACAAATGTCACTCGTGCAAAGCCGAATTTGAAATACCCAGAACAAGGGTAGTGCAGCACAGGCAAATTGCGCTGAGAAGCTGTTAGGGAAATGATGGAATAGATAATGCTCGAAACTTTAAAGATTTTATTCTGCATACCATTTTTGCTTTACGCATGTTATTCTGATATCAAAAAGCGCAGCGTATCCAACAATGTATGGTTAACAATGCTTGTCGGCAGCATCTTTTTTTTCTCATACGATTACTCGATATACAAGATATCTTCCCTTCATCCTTTATTTATTTCAGCAGTGTTCATGTTCCTGCTTGTTTACATCCTTTTTAAAATCGGCGCCTTCGGTGGTGCTGACGCCAAATCGCTTATTGTCCTGTCGATGATTTTCCCGGCTTATCCGGCATTCCATGCTTTCGGATATGCCCTTCCATTGCATAAGCCTCTGTATGATATTTTTGCCCTGAGTATACTTGGCAACTCAGCCCTGCTGACAATTGTCGTTCCCATCGGGTTAGCAATATTTAATATAACGAAAATGGGCTGGCATATTGATAATCCCGTTTACATCTTCATGGGTTATAAGACTAAGATTTCAAAGCTTGCAGATAGACATATCCGGCTGATTCAGGATTTTGAAGTGGTAGAGAACAGGGTTCAATCCCGTTTTAAATGGGGCGGTGTAGAAATTAACGAGAAAAAAATCAGGGAGCTTAATGGTCTGTTAGAAAAAGGTTTAATTAAAGATGAAGTCTGGGTTACACCGGGCTTGCCGTTTATGATTTCCATAACCCTGGGGTTTTTCACGGCTGCGTTCTATGGCGACCTGATATTTGCATTGATTAAATTTCTCCTGTGAGCCGGGCACAAGAATCCAATAACCTGAAATTCTATATAGAATATACATTCTATGTCGATTATATATTTAATCATGAATATCATAATTTATATTCGCCAGTAAAAACGATGGTTGACAATTATGGCAGAAACAAAAATACTCGTTGTGGATGATGAGATGGTCGTTGTTAAGGATGGCCAGAACAGGCTTAAAAGTTATGGCTATTCTTCAATTATGGAAAGAAAATTAATAGAAAGCGAAAAATGGCAGGCTGCCATACTAAATAACATAGGGGATGCAGTAATTGCCACTGATGAAAAAGGGATTATCAAACTTATAAACCCCTTTGCTGAGGCTTTAACGGGGTGGAGCAAGAATGATTCGGTCGGAAAACCATTGAAAGTGATTTTTAACATAATCGATGAGAAAACAGGCAAAGAAGCAGAAAATCCTGTGATAAAAGTTTGGCGGGAAGGCGCATTTTTTGGTCTTTCCGAACACGCAGCCCTCCATAACAGGTATGGGATGGAGATTCCGGTTGATATAATTGGCACTCCTGTTCTTGATGACCGGAATAAAATAATAGGTATGATTTTTGTCTTTTATGATATTCTTGAGCGAAAAAAGATGGAATGTGAAGGTTTTTTCGGGAAGGGGTGGACAAACATAGGTTTCAATAGGAGTTCCATGCCGCAGAGAAAATTAACATTTTTTTCATAAAAACCCTGCAATAAATGCTCATCATCGGGACTTGAGATGTCCGGTTCATCAACAGGGGACACTACGAAAAGATCCGAAAATTTGACTGTATATCTCCAAAAGCCAGTATCGCCTTCTTTCCGCTCTGGGAAAGTGCATAAAAAGCGAAACGAGAGCGCTTTTTTACACATACCATGTCATTGTCTTTCAACAATGCCAGATGATAGGAAATAGCCGATTTTTGAATCTTCATTTTTTTTGCCATCTCGTCCATACAGTGCTCCCTGAGCGATAAGCATCAGCAGAATCTCAACCCTGTTCGGATTTGAGAGAAGCCTTAACTTCCTGGCGATTTCCTTTGAAGAAGGCCTTAGGGATTTATGCTCTTTTTCCAGTTTCAGGAGCCATTCCCTGCGAAGTTTTTCATCGCCCGGGCAGCACAGCTCTGAGGTTCTTGATTCGCATAGGCATTTATTCTTCATGGTCCTTCATTCACGAATATGTTTATTGCTCTTATGCATGGATTAATTTTACAGAGGATAAAATAAGCTTACGAGCTAAAGCATGTTTTTTAATAAATTGAGCGCGGTGTCCAATGCAGTCTTAAGCATTTCAAGCGGATTGGAAATACCCAGGTAATGAATCATGAAAGGTATGGCTATAAAAGTACCGAGCATACTGCCTATATCGGCAAAGCTTGCCACAAGCAGGATTCGAAAGAGCTTATTCTTCATTAATTCTCTTATTGTTTCAGCTTTCGTTATGGTCTTGAAATCCTCAGTCGTTGGGGGACGGAAATGCGCTTCAACAATCCCCGCAAGCCATCCGATAGGCAAAAAAGGATGCAGGAATCCCGACCAGGCAAGGCTGAATGCAGTTACTGCCGAAAGAGAATGTCCCCGTGCAAGAAGAACGCCTGCCGCTGAGAGTATTCCCTTGGTAATGAATAAAATTAACAGCACGGTCAGGAGATTTGATAATGAGACAGTACCGGAATATACAAGAAGAGCCAGTAATCCCGCAACCACTGCCATGAACAGGATAGTTGCAGCCTTAAACCAGCCAAAACCCTTCTTCGGAAGCGCCGTCAATTCCCCGATCGGAGGGATGGATTCAGGGTTTTCAAGATACTTCCGGATACCTTCGCAATGAGCTGCACCTACAACAGCCACAACTTTTCCTTCTCTGGATATGTCAAGTAAATTCTTAGCCATTATGGCATTTCTCTCATCCAGCAGGACAACCGCTGCGCCTGGCGCAAAGTTCCTTAATCCTGAGACAAGCTGGGTTACAACATCATCGTTCGTGATTGCGCCGATGTCTATGTCTTTTGTACCAAAACCAAGCGCTGCCCCGACGAGAGAGCCAAATAGCCTGAGTTTCTCAAAAAAGGACATTTTATTCCAGAAGCGCTCAAGTGTGACCTGGATATCCCGGTCGATAAGTGCCACTCGCGCCCCGGTTTTTTCGGCTTTTTGAATGGCAGACAGCATTTCCGCGCCCGGCTTTGTACCCTGATCCCCACCGATTTTTTTCTGGACATAAGAGAGAAGCAACTGGACTAAGAAGTAATAGAACTTGCTTCCGCTGAGCAACTCTTTAATATTTACTACTTTAACTTCACTCTCACCTTTTAGAGCCCGATACCTTCCATTGCAGAGCTCTACAGCCACAATGTCAGGCTTTTCTCTTTCGATTACTTCATTAACCTCGGCTACGCTTCTGTCGGAAACATGGGCGGTTCCGACCAGGATAATTCTATCTCCGGCATAGGAAGTGGCAGGACTTGTGGATGCTACATTATTCATATTATTTCAATGTTATATCCTTTTTTAACTAAAAGACTCTATATAATATTTATAGGATTAGAATATAGAATATATAGAAGTGAAAGTGTAACCTGTCAGAGTGGCCTCAGATTGTTATTTGTCTTTTTCCTCTATCTTTTTCTCATCATCAAATTCAAACGATTTGAGGATTTTAGCTAACAGTATATTGAATACTTCACTGAACATGGTTTACCCGCCCTTTGACGTGCAATATTACTGAATGCTCAATTAACATATAAAAATTATCTCTATAGTATATATAGCGATATTATTTTTCGGAAAGGTTAGTTGAATTAAATTAAGAGAAAAAAGTGAAAATACTTTTTTTTTCTATATAGTTCTATATAGATTATTGAGATAAGGTATATTTCATAAGATTCCAAAATACTTCGCAGTCAGTTGTTTTTCACTGCAAAAAAAAGATATAATATATGAACGACATACAATAAACTGGAGCGGAGGTATATGAAATTCGATAATATCGAGCTACTCAGAGAAGAGATACACAGAAAAGATCTTCAACTCATTCAAAATATTCGCAAAAGAGACATGTTACTCATTGAAGAGAGGTTAAAAAAATGGGAGAAGGGCAGCGCCTGGGAT
The DNA here is from genome assembly GCA_902386255.1 of uncultured archaeon. Lineage (GTDB taxonomy): Archaea > Halobacteriota > Methanosarcinia > Methanosarcinales > Methanoperedenaceae > Methanoperedens. The sequence goes on along the minus strand of CABMII010000121.1, from coordinate 3,250 downwards.
GGCTTTGTCAGAAAGGTGGAAAGCGATCCGGATAATGGCAAAGAAGCGGCGAAGATGGATTTCACGCCCATTAAGATGATGTGTAAGTTCATTGAGAACAGCGGCGATCCTTTAGTCTATCTTAAGTCGGTCAGCGTATCATATCCGGAACACCCCTTCTGCCAGATGCTGATTGAATGCGAGACAGTTCCGCAGTTCTTAACAAAGCTTAAACCGATGGGATCAAGGTTTCCCATACTGTTTCAGGATAATGGTAAAAAATGGCTTTCTGAATTGTTTGAGGTCTCAAAAGAGTCTGTAAGAGAAGAGTATGAATCCGGGACGCAAAGCCCAGCAGATATCCTGGGTGTGTGCGCCTGATGCAATGTCGCACATTTTCTACTGATTTAAACAAAACGCCTCTAATGGAACAATCGAAGAATATTACTACTGAAGAAGGGGTTTCCCTTGACGATCCCGGAAACTTCATCAACAGCGAGCTAAGCTGGCTCAAATTCAATCGGCGGGTGCTTGAGGAGGCAATGGATGAGCGCCAGCCTCTCCTGGAAAGGGTGAAGTTTCTGGCAATTTGCGGAAGCAATATTGATGAGTTCTTCATGGTTCGGGTTTCGTCCCTGCGGCGCCAGCTCGCCACAGGGGCGGTCAAAGCACGCCCTGACAGGATGTCGCCATCGGAACAGATGGAAGCCATCCGCAAAGAGTTAATTCCACTTATCGCAGATCATGCACGCTGCTGGTATGAACTTTTTCCAAAGCTCAGCAGCGAAGGTATCCATATCAACAGATATAGCGACCTGGAGGAAAAACAGAAGGCACATCTTCGGCGCTTCTTCGAACATGAGATATTTCCGACCCTCACACCTCTGGCATTCGATGCTGCTCATCCTTTTCCATTTATTTCCAATCTCACAATTAACATTGCTGTTGTGGTCAGGATAACTCAGGGTAACTTTGAAAAACAAATGTTTGCGCGCGTCAAGGTGCCCGCTGGTTTATTCTCACGCTTTATCGCTGTGCCGGAAGTGGAAAATGATAAAAATACGGAGCGCAGTGCTTCCAGCAAGAAAACCAGCCGCTTCGTCCTGCTTGAAGACCTTATAGCCTCAAATCTGGACATGCTCTTCCCGGGTATGGAAGTAGTAGCATCATATTCTTTCCGCATCACGCGCGATGCTGAAATTAAGGCTCATCTGAATGGGGCAGATGACCTTGCGAACCAGATAGAGGAGAGCCTGGAGTCTCGCCGCACCGGGCCGCCTGTACGGCTTGAAGTGGACATGTCCATGCCTGAGCACATCCGTCATATGCTTGCTGATAAACTTGGACTCCCTTCATACCTGGTCAGTGAGATAGAGGGTATCATGGGAACGGTAGATTTATGGGAACTGACGAGACTGGACCGCCCGGACCTGAAAGATGCCCCGTTTGTTCCTTCAAATCCAACATTTTTTGATAAAGAAAAAAAAATGTTCCCTGCAGTCCGCAATCAGGATGTTCTGTTCTACTACCCTTATGACAGTTTCCTGCCTTTTATCAAATTCTTACATCAGGCAGCACAGGATCCTGGTGTGCTGGCTATAAAGATAACACTCTACAGGATCGACGCCAAATCCCCTGTCATTGATGCCCTTATTAAGGCACGGCGGAATGGTAAGCAGGTGGCTGCGGTCGTGGAGCTGACCGCACGCTTTGATGAAGAGAAAAATATCGGGTGGGGGCATACACTTGAGCATGCGGGTGTGCATGTAGTATACGGCAGCCCGGGACTGAAGGTTCATGCCAAATTGTGCCTTGTGGTAAGGAGAGAGGGAAAGGAAATAATTCGATATGGATACCTCAGTTCGGGGAACTTCAATGCTGTCACGAGCAGGATCTATGGCGACCTTGGCTACTTTACCTGCAACCCGCAGGTCTGTGAAGATATATCTACCCTCTTCAATGCACTCACCGGATATTACGGAAAGCAGAGGTATCACAAACTGCTTGTTGCGCCTTACAATTTGCGGCGGGAATTCCTGGGACGCATCGAAAGAGAGATTGAACGCCACAAAGAGCACGGGGACGGATATATGGCATTCAAGAACAATGGCTTAACTGATATGGAGATAATCATGGCTCTTTACCGGGCGTCTCAGGCAGGTGTAAAAATCGACCTGAACGTGCGTGCCCTGTGTGCCCTTCGCCCCGGCGTTCCTGGAATAAGCGAGAATATCACGGTTACATCCATCGTGGGACGCTTTCTCGAACACGCCCGCATTTACTATTTCAGAAATGGCGGGGATGAAGAGATATTGCTCGGAAGTGCTGATCTGCGGACGCGTAACTTTGATGAGCGGGTAGAAACGCTCTTCCCGGTGGATGATGCTGATATAAAATCTGCAATAATAAAGGATATACTCAATGTCCACCTGAAAGATAATGTGAAAGCAAGACGATTGTTGAGTGATGAGACATACGAGCGTGTCGTGCCATCTCCCGGCGAGAAAGAGCTTGATTCACAGGAATGGCTGATAGAGAACCGGGGATTGTGGCATGGTTACTTCTAAGAGGAAAGTTTGTCCTGAAAAAAACTGTAGCGAATATTGCCATTTCGGGGCAGATACGCTTTTTCCGCTCCTTCGGTCTTTTGCCGGAGAGACAGAAGGCGTGCGTGAGGCTCTGGATATTGAATTCATTCACAGAATGCGTGTCGCATCAAGGCGTATCCGCTCCTGCCTCCCGCTCTTTGAGGAGTGTTTTCCTTCCAGAAAGTACAGGGAATGGAGGAAAGAGATCCGCAATATCACACGTGCTCTCAGGGAGGCGCGGGATGCGGATGTGCAGATGGCTTTCCTTAAGACTTATACTGATAAGCTTGAAGACGAAAGCCTTCGCCCCGGTGCACAGCGCTTCCTTCTGCGCCTGAAACAGCACCGGGACAGGGTGCAGCCGCGTGTAAACAAAGCCCTTGACAGGCTTCTTGAGAGCTGCGTGGTGGAAGATATGGAAAAGTTGTCCCGTAAAATGCGCAAGGGAAGGCAGGAAACTCCTGTCAATTCTCCTGATACCTATCAAAAAGCGCTAGCTCACATAAAATCGAGGCTTGAGGAGATATTCGCTCATGAAGCTTCTGTCTACATCCCAGAAAATATAAAAGAGCACCATGCCATGCGTATTGCAGTAAAGCGACTTCGCTACACGATGGAGGTGTTTTCACCTCTTTACGAAGGAGAACTTAAGAACCAGCTTGCAGTCTGTAAAAAACTTCAGG
>CABMII010000120.1 GCA_902386255.1 uncultured archaeon | reverse complement strand
TTCTTGATTTGCAGGCTAAACCATTTGATTTAGGATTCATATGGGGGCAGCCTGCACCTATATATAGCTATCTGTAGCCGTGTTTTTAGCAGAAATTGGAAGAAAAATTAGCTAACTACTGAAATTAGCGGAGTTTATAAAAACACTGTACTTCCCATTTTCCAGTGAATTACCAATTAAAATCTTCTTTTCGTCAGATGTTATTTTATTAGGATTATTTTTTGGCCCTAAACTAATATTATTGATTTCAGTTAAATTAATGCCATAATCCTTTTGATATAATTTTACTGATATATCAGTATTGGGGCCTGTTACTCGAATTGATACAGGTATTGGAGTTCCCTTATGATACACGCTATCCATATCAATTGTGACATCACCCTTAGTAATAGTTTGAAGGGGTAAAATCGAGAAAAACCATAACAATATACCTACCGAAATTAAGATGCTTACGATAGTAACCAAGTTCCACTTGGAAATTTCTCTTGGAAATAAAGGTCTATAAATTAAAATGGCAATCAAAAAAACAAGGAAGTATATTACGCTTGGTGAATAGATTGGTGGTGATTTCAAAATAAAAACACTTGCTATAAATAAAATAAAAAAAACAATAGGCTGTTCCCATTTTATTATTTTACCAGAGAATTTACTTATCTTGTCAACTAAATGAAAGTATGACAAGACGTTATACATAAATTTCTTTATCTCAGCTAGACATACTTGGATAACTTCTTTTAAACTAACTCTCCATTTCCTTAATTTATCTTGATATTCTTGGCGAACTTTGTTTAACAAAAAACCCCAAACAATAGACAAATATATAATGCTAAAAATGTATCCATATTCAGGATATTTTGCTAGAAATATAAAACTCGATATCAATAATAAAACTATCAGTGGAATCAAAAAAGCTGACGAATAGATAATTGAAGAAACCAAACTTTTTGTCTCTTTTTTATCGGAATCGTACACTTCCCTGGAAAATCCGTTTATCACCACATATAATAAAAAGCAGATAATTAAAATGGAAATAATAGGAATTAATAATGCAAACAATATATACCAATCGTCTTCGATTGCAGTATTTTGAATATAATTAACTATTGTATATAGAATCGTTCCGAGAGCAGTAAGTGCTATAACTGCAAATTTAAACCCTTCGTCGCCTTCGCCCATATGATTTTTTCAGCTTCCGATAAAATTTTCCGCAATCGTTCTATTCGATATAAGTTTCTAAATAGATAAAATTTGTTATTAATAATAAAAAATAAATGTATGCAAGAAAAAGCCTGAATCTGTATATAATTTTTGTAATACTCATTTCTAAATTATCCGGCGCAAGCTTCTCATGATTGACCCACCGCCACTGAAGAGAGCACGCAAAAGCGAATCTGCGCCGCCTTCGGGACACTTTACCTGACGCCAAAGTAAAATTTTGTTATTATCGAATCTCATCCCTCACATTTCTGCAAAACATATATCCAACAGGATAACCAAATCAGGGGAAGATGTTCAAAAATTTTACGTTCTGGAAACGGCGGGCTTTAAAAAAGCTGCTATCACAACCAGGCAAGAGGCTTACGATTTATACCAGGAACAACCCTGATGCGGACTCCCTGGCAAGCTCCCTTGCATTAAAACATATAGCAGAATATTACAACGTAGATGCCGATATATATTACACAGGGGTAATCCAGAACAAGACTCTCATCAACGTATTGGGCGACGATGTGATGAAAGTCGAGGCAATCACCCAGTCCCGGACGGAAACAGCTTTTGTTGATTTTCTGCCAACAGAGTTAACAGGAGAAAAAATCACTCCGGCAATCGTAATCGGGCATACACTTGGAAATACTGAAGGAATGCACTGCGATTGCTGTGATGTAAGAACCTCAGAAACCACATCGAGTATAATGATCGAATATTTAAAGAAACTCGGCGTGGCAATAGATAAAAGACTCGCAACCCTCCTTCTTTTTGCGATAAGGGACAAAACCAAGAACCTGATAACAAACTTCACGTTCGAGGACATCGAAGCGTACTGGTATATCCACAGATATGTAGATATGGAATTACTGGTAAGCCTTGAGCACCCCTCTGTAAGGTTAGAGACTTTTAATGATTTATCCTACGCAATAGACAACAAAATAATAAAAGGAGCTTATCTCTTTACAACAGTGGGTTTTGTCAAGGACCCGGGCACGATTCCGAAAGTCTGCAAATACATGCTGGATATTGAAGGGGTTTCAACCGCTCTTGTCTTCGCGGTCGATGCCTCAAGAATTCATATATACGCAGAGTCTGAAAATATGGAGCTTAATATGAAAAATATCCTCAGGAAAGCGTTTGAGGATTGGGGGGAAGTTACAGGCGGGCCATTCCATGCAAGCACTTCAATACCATTGGGAGTGCTGGGTATTGTTGCAGAAGATGAAAAATCCAAGCCCCTTCTCCTTAAGACGATTACCGATTCCATCTCATCCCGATATTTCTATTCTCTCGAAGCCGAATAAGACCTTCCGTGAGAACACCTGACGCAGACCCCTTCTTTTGTCATGCATTGCGAACAAACAAGGCTCCCGCACAGCATGCATGTGGACATCTTTCCCGGACGCCCGCAGATGCTGCAAACTCCCATTACTTCCATATTCTCCCTCAACCGGCCAGTATTAAGATGCTTGATACGGGACGAAGAATTCTTCAATCATCCACGATTCAAGTGCTTCAGCCTCTTTTTTTCCCCCGTTTATCATGGCTGGCCGTTTTTGATGGATTTCAGTTATTTTTTTGTTCATTTGAATCAAAGGCATCCCGTGGGATGACAGTCTCCAATGAGAAAAAGTCTTTTTGAGGATTTAAAGGTATCGATTTAGGATGCAGGATTTTGGAATTATTTTTTATAGACCTCATCAGGTTCAAACAACTTCTCGCCTATTACATCGCCTTCAATCGTCCGGTAGAAACATGACCTGTAGCCGGTGTGACATGCGCCTCCTATTTGTTCGATTTTGAGCAAAACAGCATCGGCGTCGCAGTCTATCAGTATATCATGCACGATTTGCTCATGACCTGAGCTTTCCCCTTTTTTCCAGAGTTTGCGCCTTGACCTGCTCCAGTAATACCCTCTTTTTGTTTCGATTGTCTTTTTGAGCGCTTCCTTATCCATAAATGCGACCATGAGCACTTCGCCTGTTTTGTAATCCTGGGCTATTGCTGTAATCAGGCCGTCTTCGAATTTTAAGTCATTGATGTCCATGTGCCATCCGGATATTCTTCAAAGGTTAATAATTTATCCAAAAACACTGAGCAAACTTTTATCAGATTTTCCTTTATTGGGATCCAATTTTTTATTCAGCAACTTCGATGGCTTTGAGAACCTGTTTGACTACCTTTGGATGTAATACCTGAACAGTTTAGATTTTCCCCCCTACAACTTAAAATCAACAGCTGTAGTTTCCTTTAGTAAATCCTTGAACCCCATCATTTCTAGTGTTTTTTCAGAAATTCCCGTTAAATTCAGGTGCCAT
>CABMII010000119.1 GCA_902386255.1 uncultured archaeon | reverse complement strand
TGCCGATAGGAAAGCATATATTATCATTCGGTATAATTTCATCTGTCCTTAGTTTAGTTTGTTTCATCGAAAATCAACACAAACATGCTGAGGACACTTATTTTATTTAACTGTCAAACTTGGGTTATATAATACCTATGCGAGATAATTATTGATAACAAGGGAGGGAGTAATTGATGATTACAGTTCGAAATCCTGAATCCATCTATCAGGCAAGCGGTCAAATCCAGAACGGTACATTCCATGGACGGTGGCACTTCTCCTTTGACCAATACTATGATCCTGAATATACGCATTTCGGCACATTGCACGTGTTCAACGATGATACGCTCTCACCAGGCGCGGTCTGGCCCCTGCATCCGCACCGCGATAACGAGGTCGTCACTTACTGCGCAGGCGGAGAGTTCCGCCATGAGGACGAACACGGTAAAGGCGGGATACTCAGGATGGACTGGGTACAGCATACTACAGTTGGAAAAGGAATGTGGCACTCTGAGATCAATAACCGACCTGACGAACCGATGCGCTTCATCCAGATGTGGTTTTTCCCGACAACACACGGCCTGGAACCTTCGGTCGAGCAGAAAAAAGTTGAAAAAAAACAGGGGCTGCATACGTCTGCGCCGCTATATCGTCCATATGGCAGAGATGGGTGAAACAAAAGAGTCGATTATGGAGAAAACCAATGAAATCTACAAAGAATTCTCAGAACTAATCGATAAATTCCCGTCTGACGGGAAGACTACAGAAAAACGAAAGCGCCAACTGGATAAATACATGACTGAGTTCGTAGAGGAAGTAGCCGGGCTTATAGCAGAAGGCGATTCCACCCGTATGTATTAATCCTATCTTCCCTCGAAAAACTGCACTTCGTCAGCCTCGACCACGGTTGCTTCTCCCATCGCATAGCTTTCAGCACGCCGCACCCTTGCAGGTCCTATCATTTCAAGCTGGAGACGCGCCATCTGCACCTCAGATTCCTCATAAAACATCTCAGTTCTTTGGATTACCCTTTGCATCGAAATCTGTTTCACGCGTATCTTTGCAATAACGCCGGGGGTACCGGGTCTCACATCTCCCAGGCTTGTTGATGTAAGGAAGATTACATCCCCCACATCGGTTTCAAGCGCCGAGAGAAAATTATGGGTGCTTCTAATCTCGAAGGTCTTAATCTTATCATGCTCCAGGTCCTTCAGAACCTGAGGCGCAATTCCGCTCAACACGACATGGCGCATAAAATCACCCGTACATTGGGAATTCTTTTCTGGGGAACGAAGGCGTTTCCGTGGTTTTGACCTGCTCCGCAAGTTTGGAAAGTTCAAGTTCTATCTGTTCAGCCTGACCTGACAATTTAGCGGTATCTATGGATAGGCCGAATATGTTATTTAGAACATTTAATACTTCGACAGCCGCTTTCGGATCAGGATTAGGCCCCGGCGTCTCGCCAAGCAGGATTACGGCAGGCATGCCCTGAAGATAACACTCTGTCATTATACTGCCAGCTATGCCTGAAATAGTCCCCACAGAGAAGATTTCGGTTTTATCTTTGATCTTTTCCAATAACTCATGGCTTGTTGCACCCCCGAAGACACGGCGCTCTCCCGTTGTTGTCGCTATCCCCGCAATTGAAACAATATTCCTGGCATGTATAGACTGCATCCAGTCTGCCAGCACCTTGCTGATATCGTACGATGCCATGGGATGAATGGGAATATCTGAAATTACTATAATAAGTTCTTTCTCCGGCGCCTCATAAATGCGCACCGGCAGATATACAATACCATTAAAAAGCACGGCAAGTGGCGGGAAGTACCTCGAATCGATTGAACCCATATAGGTCATGTCCAGTTCCTCAATGATATGCTGGCACGCTATGTTCCCCACAAGACCGATGCCAGGAAACCCCACAATAACCAATGGATTCTTTGATTTCAGAGGTTTATTTATGATTTTCACAAAATGCTCTTCAGATTCCACTGCCATATTTTCCTCCAGAATGTAATTAGGGCAAATGTAAATAAAAGCATCGTTTTCGGGGAGGAAAAATGTCATCTCAATACAAGGATATACAGGGGACTGTTGAAAGCCTTTAGGGGTCTAATAAACTGCACGTATGGTGCATGGATGGAATGGTAAGAGTCACCCGCATCCCGGGTAAAATCAAAAAAAGGATATGGATCCGCGAGGGGGACGTAATCATTATTGTTCCATGGTTCTTTCCAGTATGAAAAGGTTGAGATTATTTGGAAATACAGCCCTCCTCAGGTTAACTGGCTTGAGCGAAAAGGATTTTTGAAAAGCTAATGTCGTGATATGGTCAGCGATAAGAAGCTTTAGTTGGACCCGGATGACCGGCTCGATGAAACTCCGCATGCGGATCAAGGATTCAGGCTAGAAAACTGATTTTATGATGTCTTTGATGACGCCACATTGATGGCTGTCTACAAACTTTCCAGGAAAAGGGATCGACATGCTCCTCGAAGGGTCATGTACCAAAATTTATAAATGCTATTAATGTTAATACATTACATGGAGAGTAAACCGGGTGATCATTATCTAAACCTGCGTGGTAATCTCGTAAGTTTAGGATGATATAGAAATACCAATCATGGGTAATGCCATGTGCGGAATAACTATGGAAATAGTTCCTGCCCGGGCTTGAATCCCTTTTATGCATCCAGGCTTTCTGATTTTCGTGCCACGGCACGAAGGTGAAGATCAAGTCCCGATAGAAAATGGAGGTTATTTATGGCAGGACAATTGGCAGGACAGCAAATCATTATTCTAAGAGAGGGCAGTCAAAGAACAAAAGGAAGAGAAGCGTAGAATAACAATATCATGGCTGCAAGGGCTGTAGCCGCAGCGGTCAGGACGACCCTGGGACCAAAGGGTATGGATAAAATGCTCGTGGACTCGCTGGGTGATATCGTAATCACGAATGATGGTGCGACCATTCTCCAGGCAATGGATATCGAGCATCCGGCAGCTAAGATGATCGTGGAAGTCGCAAAGACCCAGGATGATGAGGTCGGAGATGGCACAACAACGGCAGCAGTGCTTGCAGGTGAATTCCTGAAGAATGCTGAAGAACTCTTAGAGCAGGGTGTGCATCCCACAGTCATCGCCAGCGGATACAGGCTTGCATCGGTAAAAGCAAAAGAAATCCTTAAAACCCTTGCAAAACCAGTGACCCTGGAAGATAAGGATTTATTATTGAAAATAGCTGTGACAGCGATTACAGGAAAAGGAGCTGAAGCGTCCAAGGATGTTTTCGCAAGCCTTGCTGTAAATGCCATATTAGCGGTGGTTGATGAAGAGAATGGTAAGTATAAAGTAGATATTGAAGATATCAAAATTGAGAAGAAAGTGGGCGGCAGCGTAGAAGCATCAGAGCTGATCGAAGGCATGGTAATCGATAAGGAAAGAGTTCATACCAACATGCCAAAGAATGTCCATGATGCCAGAATACTTCTGCTCAGCGAAGCCCTTGAGATCAAAAAGACAGAAGTGAAAGCCGAGATCTCAATAAAAACACCTGACCAGCTCCAGTTATTCCTTGACCAGGAAGAACAGATGTTGCATGACATGGTCAGCAAAGTGATCGATACGGGCGCAAATGTGGTCTTTGTTGAGAAAGGAATAGATGACATTGCACAGCATTATCTTGCAAAAGCAGGCATATACGCAGCAAGGAGAGTAAAGAAAAGCGACATGGAAAAACTGGCACGTGCAACCGGTGCAAAGATACTGACAGGTCTAAAGGAAATCAGCGAATCTGATATTGGAAAAGCGGATCTTGTTGAAGAGAAAAAAATCGGTGAGGAGGCAATGACATATGTTACGGGATGCCACAACCCCAAGGCAGTCTCCATTATTCTTCGCGGAGGAACCGAGCACGTTGTGGATGAAGCCGAGCGTGCTCTTCATGACGCATTGCGTGTAGTTGGAGTTGCAATCGAGGATGAAACACTTGTAGCTGGAGGCGGCTCACCCGAAGTTGAACTGGCGCTGCGCTTGCGAGAATACTCAGCCACATTAATAGGCAGGGAACAACTGGCTGTCGCAAAATTTGCCGAAGCGCTTGAAGTCATCCCCAGAACCCTGGCTGAAAATTCTGGTCTTGACCCCATTGATATGCTTGTGGAGATGCGAAGCCAGCATGAGAAGGGCAATAAGACAGCGGGTCTCAACGTGTTCACTGGAAAAGTCGTGGACATGTGGAAAGAAGGCGTGGTTGAGCCCCCAGAGTAAAGACACAGGCTATCAGTTCTGCTACGGAAGCAGCCACCATGATCCTGAGAATAGATGATGTGCTTTCAAGCAAATCCGCACCCGCAGGAGGCATGCCACCCGGAGGAATGCCACCAGGTGGAATGGGTGGAATGGATTAAGGGAGGAGGTGTTAAAATGGTTGTATATCCGGAAGAAATTGTGGAAATGGCTAACGGTTTGATGAAAGATATTGCAGATTCAAAAGATAATATTGATGCTAAACTGGCTGCAAGTTTTGCTGACAGATGCGCTGAACTAATCAAAAACCTCGCAGAAAGCATGGCTGAACTTCACCAGCGTGTGGACGTGCTCACAGAAAAAGATTAATCGCTTTGTGCCCGACATCCGCATGATAGGCATCCTATCATTTCAATAATGAACATGGTTTACATATTGGAATATCTCATACAGATTATCCCACAATAGGTATGGCTTATTTACAGGCAGGGCATCTTTTATCCATGAGGGACCCGAAAGAAGGGCACGAAATTTCATCATATGAGCTATCGCAGCCAGAATACAACTGGCTCGCGTTTTTCAGGGGTCGCAGGAATTGTCTTTGGATACCCGAAGATCAGTGGAGCTATGATTTTATAATTAGGGGTTATCTTTAGTTCTGCCATGATTTCTTCACTCTGCTGGATTACTGAAGCGCCTCCTATCCAGCAACTTCCGATACCCAATGAATGAGCTGCCAGCATCATATTCCCCGCACACATTGAGCAATCATAATCTGTAAGGGCGTTGTTTTTGCTTCCGATAACAAGGATAAGAAGAGGCGCATTGTAGAACAGATTGAAATTCGTATCCTGCAATCGTTTAAGAAAATTTATCGCTCCTGCATCCTTCCTTCCCTCAAGGTTTTTTGCCAGAATGGGTCTTGCGTATTCTGAGAGTCTATTCAGCATCTCCTTATTTTGCACCACTATGAAACGCCATGGCTGAATATTAAGCCCTGTGGGTGCGTACCTGCCAGCATCAATGACCTTGTTGATAGTATCTTCTGATAACGGTGTATCAAGATAATCCCTTGTACTGCGCCGGGTTTTTATATTGACTATTACTGGATTTTCT
>CABMII010000118.1 GCA_902386255.1 uncultured archaeon | reverse complement strand
TTAGATTTGATGTTTTTTTGCTACTTATTGAAGGATGGGTCAGAAGGAAGTTAAAAATGAGAATTGCTGTGGAGTGTTTGAGATGAGAGATTTTGAAAGATTTTTTAGCGAAGTACTGATATTGAATGGCATGTTTACGGAATTCTGTAAAATTACCAAACCGATTTTCATACACTCCTATGCTATATTTTGAACGGCGAGCAAATTCATTATAGCTTGGAAAACGTTTAAGTTCATCTTTGACCCTATAATATTCACTGAAAAGTTCATTTTCGGGAATTTTTATGCGATGGCGTGGGTGTCTTATTAAGCCTGCTTTCTGAAGCGCAGTATTCCAATTACCAAAAATCCTATAAATAGGATTTTCACTAATGTTAGCATTATTACAGAATTCAGTTAGGGACAAAGACTGTTTCCCCAGCTTTGAGGAAATGACTCTCATCATCTCCAATAATTGTTCCTCTGAATAACCTTTCTGGACATCAGGTTTACCCAATTTGTTTAATGGTTTTAATCCTGCTTCTTTTACAGCATCATTCCAACAATCAAAATATTTAAGGACTTGAGAAAGAGGGATTCCCGTCTCTTTAACAAATTCTTTGTAACTAAGCCATTCTGTCTCTTTCTGTATTGCTAAACTTTTGATTGCTTGCAATATATCATTTTTAGTTAAATTTTTGTTGCTCAAAGCTAACACCAGATTTCACATAACTCATAATAATCGCATTGCGTATATACTTCTTTCACGATACAATCCATTTCTCCCATCCAAAATATTCTATCGTTCTCATATTATGCATTTTTGCTTAAGGACATAACTTCTTATGAAAAACCTGTTATTACACTTTTCTTGAACTCAACAAACCTGTCCTCAAGTATCGCTTCCCTTGCCCCTTTTACTATTGACTGGATAAAATGCAGGTTATGTATGGACGCAAGCCGAAGCGCCAGCAGTTCCGATTCCTTAAAAAGATGGTGCAAATAAGCTCTTGAATAGTTTTTACAAGTATAGCATCCGCAATTCTTATCGACCGGCTCAAAATCCAGGGTAAATTTACTGCGTGCGATATCGATATTCCCCTCTGAAGTCATCAAAGTCTGGTGCCTCGCATTCCGTGTCGGGAATGCACTGTCAAAAATATCAATGCCTGACTCGATTGCATTAATAATTTCAACAGGCGAACCCACGCCCATCAGGTAGCGCGGCTTGTCCTCTGGTACCAGCGGAACGCTGTATTCCAGTACATCATTCATAATTTCCTTGGGCTCGCCGATTGAAAGCCCGCCTATCCCGTAGCCGTCAAATTCCATCCCGACCAGTTCCTCAGCGCATTTTTTGCGAAGTTCCGCAAACGTCCCGCCCTGCAATATCGCAAAAAAAAGCTGCCCTTTGTTTTTTTCCACATCCCTGGCTGCCGCAGCCCATTTTATCGTCCGTTCCATGGAAGATTCTACAACGCTGTACTCGGTTCCATAAGCCGGGCAGTCGTCCAGAATCATTGCAACATCGCTACCCAGTATTCTCTGATTCTGGAGACAAATCCCGGGAGTATAGGAATATTTTTTTCCGTCACGCAGGTTTTTATAAGTGATTCCTTCATCGTTTATCTTGAACGGGAAATCCTTGCGTATCATCTGGAAACCGCCGCTGTCCGTGAAAATGGCGCCTTCCCAGTTCATGAATTTATGTAAACCTCCTGCTCTTCGGATAACCTCCATACCCGGCGCAAGCAAGAGATGGAATGCATTGCTGATGAGCACCTGTGTTCCCATATCGTACAGCTCTTCAGGGGTTAGCGTCTTCACCGTGGCTTTTGTGGCAACTGGCATGAAAGCAGGCGTATCTATGACGCCGTGGCTTGTCCTGAGTTTTCCTGCTCTTGCGCCTGTATTTTTATCTGTGTGTATTAACTCGTACATTTTTTTACCTGAAAATAAGCATTGCATCGCCGAAACTGTAAAACCTGTAGGAATGTGATATGGCCTCATCATAAGCAGCCATTAACCGCTCCCGGCCTCCAAATGCACTTACCAGCATCAATAGGGTGGATTTTGGGAGATGGAAGTTGGTGATTATCGCATCAATATTCGATTTGAATTCGTAGGGCGGATAGATGAAAAGCCGGCTGAATCCATCGTGCGCTTCGATTTTCCCGTCCACGCATGAGCTTTCAAGAGCTTTTACAGTGGTCGTCCCGGCTGCTATGAGTTTACCTTTTGTGTTATTGATTATTTCAGCATTATCCGGGCTGACTGAAATATACTCTGGCTCCATGTTGTGGTCTTCGATGTTCTCAGCTTTAACCGGTGTGAAAGTGCCAAGGCCAACATGAAGAGTGACATAAGCGATATTAACGCCTTTTTCTTTTATCCTGTCCAGCAGGTGTTCCGTGAAATGAAGACCTGCCGTGGGCGCCGCAATCGAGCCTTTTTCCCTGGAATATATGGTCTGGTATCGGTTCTTATCCTCCAGTTTTTTCTTGATATACGGAGGGAGCGGCGCCTCACCGATTTTTTCAAGAATGTCATTCAGGTTTCCGTTGCTGTTAAAATCAACAAGATACCTGGTGGTGTTGGGGTTTTTTCTGACTTCAAGGATAGTACCTTCAAGTTCGCCGAAATAAAGTTTTGTGCCTTCACGGATGTTCTTGCCCTGTATGAGACACTCGTATCCGGCACTGCTCTTTGAGATTACAAGCGCTTCCACGTGCCCGCCTGTGCTTTTTTTACCCTGGAGTTTTGCAGGGATGACGCGGGAATCGTTAAGCACAAGTGTATCCCCATCTCCAAAATAATCAACAATATCTGAAAAATGGCGGTGCTCAATATTTTCCCCCAGCACCATTAATTTCGATGAATCCCGCGGTTCTATTGGCGACTGGGCAATCAGTTCATTCGGGAGATTATAATCGAAATCAGAGAGTTTCATCTGCCTGCTTAGATTACATTGTGGGTTAAGTAATTTTTCTCAAAATAATCTCATCGCCGGCTTTTTTGTTAAAAAATTGCGCTGCATTTCCCCAATTAACCGCAATTTCAAGGAACCCGTGGCTTCCAATCAATGCAAGAGGTTCGCCCTTCCTGCAAAACCCGTATGATTTATGGAATAAAACCCTGACATTCTGGAAATCCAGTACATCCCCGGGCTGGAAATCCACCATATCCGAGGATATGTTTGTGATAAGATTCCCGAACGGGTCAATGAATATAACCTTTCCCAGAAGCGAGCCGTCCTTTTTCGATCCTTTACCGAAATCAAGATCCACATAATCAAGAATCTGTTTCCCCACAACGCTTATGTCCAGCCCTTTTGAGATATGCGCTCCAACAGGAGCAAAAATATCCCTGCCATGGAAAGTACTGGAAACCTGTTTCCGGAACAGGTTCGTGTTTGTAATCTCATAAACCTTAAAATGACCAAGGCTTTTCGCTGCCGGTATCAGGAGACCGTTATTGGGACCAATGAAATAATGGTTTCCATGAAAATCTGAGTCCGCCCTGATTGCAAGGGCGCGCCGCTGCGTTCCGACTCCGGGGTCAACCACTGCAATATGAACAGTATCTGAGGGGAAAGACTTTGCACTTATCATCAGGATGAATGCTCCGGCGCGCACGTCATGTGCAGGCACGGAATGGGAGATATCAACAATAGTGGCTGCCCTGTTTATGCCATAGATTGCGCCTTTCATGGAGGCAGGATATACATCTCCGAAATCCGAAAGTAATGTAATTACCATAATCCAAGAAACATTTAATACCTGCCAGACTATAAAACCGCTGTCATGGACTCGTGGGGTAGCCAGGATATCCTAGCGGGCTTCGAACCCGCGGACCCGCGTTCGAATCGCGGCGAGTCCGTTTTTT
>CABMII010000117.1 GCA_902386255.1 uncultured archaeon | reverse complement strand
ACTTCTCGTGGAACAGATTTCAAGATAGGGACCGAGAAGCTCATCCACAGTTTGTCCCTCTGTAACCGGGGGTTTCGGATATGTTGTTGAGTGGTTGGCATTTATAACAGGGCAGACCTGCAGGTCTTTGTCAAACATGATACTGTCTTCATCGAATACCAGTTCCCCATCTTTAAAACCAACACCGGGGCTCGGGTTCACGCATACGCACGCGCCGCAGTAAACACAGCATTCCCTTGCAACAGGTTTTACGAGCCTGCTGTCAGCATGTTTTTCAATGTCGTAATACATTTTCACACCTCCTTTTGGGTTACTTCTATAACCCCAACAGGACACTGGTTCTCACAGAGCCGGCAGCCAAAGCACCTGTCTTCAGCGACCACCTCCGTGATAGTCCCCATCCACTGCGGGATTCTATCCTCATACTCGGGTCCTTTAAAATCCGTGGGTTTTAGCCTGAAAACCCGTCGGGGACACATATCCTCGCATATCCCGCAGGCGAAGCACTGGGACTGGTTGACATATACGTTATATCTTGACATACAAATCCTCCGGAAATGACCTTAAGAGGTCATTTCGGAAAGTTGTTTAATCCAACACGCCAAGTGTTGCATCATATTCAGTCAGTATCTGGGTGATTGTACTTCGTGCAGCCTGCATTCCTGCAACATCGCCGTTCTTTGCTGCATTCGTAAGGGCGGTGAATGCGTCTTCGACCTGCGAAGCTTTCGCGCTGTCCCATGTCTTCAAACTGTCTCCAAGTCTAAGATGGAGAGTATCGGCTTCCTGCGCTTTGATGAGGGCAGTTGTATTGTCGCCTTTTTGCGCGGCATTTACGGCGTCGTCCATTGCAATTTTTACATCCTTGATCGTATCAGCATTCGATAAAGGAACTAAATATGTGCCCATAAAAAAGTCGGAGCCTTTTTGTTCCCACATCGATCCGATTGAATATGGAACCAGCACAGCGACAAGTGTCAGAGCAGTAAGCCCGGTTGCGACCATGTACTTGGTCTTGTTAGCGTCAGTATCGGTGGAAAGCTTGTACAGTAAAGTTATAATACCAAGCGCGAAAGCCGGTATAAACACCTGAGTGTTCCAATCAGCTTGCACTCTTGGAACGATAAATACACCTATAAGACCGACTGCGGCGAGTATCATTACATCTCTTCCTATTATCCATGCCTCCCAGAGTATATCAGCGCCGAGCCGCAGGGTCATTCGGTTTAAATATCGCACCACCATGGGTCTTGCGATGTGCAGGCTGAGTGCAATAAAAAGCAGTATTATTACGGTCGGCATAAGCGTAACAATCACGAACCATTCTGAATAATCCATCCATCCCTTCATCATAAGAGCGTTTCCGCCCAGTGCGGGTGCGGTTTCATCCTGTGCCATGGCAACGCCGACAAATAAGGTTGCTATCAATGCCAGTATTGCCAAATTCAATACTCTAAAATTTGCTATCTTTTTACAATTTCCAGTATTCATATTATTTTACCTCCCTTAAGCCACATTTGTTTCTTTGGGTTTAACTCACCACATTTTTTAAGCTCATCACTCCTCTTAGTTCACTCAACGCCCCAAAATCATTGAGTTACCATAATATCTATGCATTCTCTTATTTAAATGCATATCTTTGTTTACCATCATTACCGGTGTTGCCAGGCCAAAATCTGGCTTTACTGACTTAATATTTCGTAGATTCATATCACATCTCCAGGCTAATGCCTAATTAATTTCTTAGGCGCCTGGCTATTTATAATTATTCAAGAAATAAAATAATTATGCATCAGGAAAAAAAAAGAAGTATCCGAAACAAATGTTTTTGTTCCACAGGAAGAAAAGTAATGATTAAACATAAAGATTAAAGCCAATAACGATTAAATAAAGCAACTAATCAAAATGACCATTGAACAAATAAAAGAACTTAAAACAATAGAGTTTTTTAAAGTCCTTTCTCATGAAATCAGGGCGAAAATAATATCCCTTCTTCATGAAAACATAGAAATGTCATATACAGAGATTTTACACACACTTAATCTTGAGGAGGGGAACTTAAATTTTCATTTGAGAAAGATGAAAGGTTTTGTCGAGCTCACCGAGAAAAAGAACTACAGGCTCTCTGAATACGGAAAAATTACTTATGGCATGCTGCAGGAAGTGGATTCAAGATTGTGGAAAGATGCAAAGGAAATAATCAAACATGACGAAAACAACACCTTTTCCGTTCAAATATTGATAAGGAGAGCCTTTGCAGCATTGATAGATTTTACATTATTCTTGCTGTTTGGAGCTACTAATTTTTTAATATTAAAAAATTGGCTGAAATTCGATGCATTTGCTGTTATAATTTATCTTCAAATAGTACTCCTGTTAGCATATGTTTATTTTGTTATCATGGAAACATACAACGGGCAGACAATCGGTAAATACGTAATGATGATCAGAGTTGTAAAAACAAACGGGGATAAGGTCAACGTGCTTGAATGCGCCATAAGAAACATAGGAAAGGTTTTCTTCCTGCCGTTTGATGTTTTGGTGGGGGTGCTATTCTACAGAAAAAAGGGATATATTAAGTTCTTTGATTATTATACAAAAACAACAGTTGAAAAAGTAATTTAGGTTGAAAAAAATATTTTTTCCATGTCAGGTTGAATATATGAATAATACTGTAAACAAAAAAATTGTATTGATAATTACAACGATGAGTTCTTTTCTTGCACCTTTTATGGGTTCCTCGGTATTCATAGGGCTTCCCTCAATCGGGACGGATTTTGGGATGGATGTTGTTCTCTTAAGCTGGGTATCTTTGTCGTATCTATTGGCGGCAGCGATGTTTCTCGTTCCATTCGGAAGGATAGCCGATATATACGGCAGGAAAAGGATTTTTAAATACGGTATAATAATTGATATCATAGCCTCTCTCCTTATTGCATTTTCATTCAACCCTACTGAACTTGTTATCCTTCGGATTGTCCAGGGTATCGGAGCAGCCATGATATTCGGCACAAGCATTGCGATTCTGACATCGGTATATCCACCAGGAGAGAGAGGTAAGGCCCTTGGAATTACTGTTGCCGGGGTTTACCTGGGGCTTTCTCTCGGACCGGTAATAGGCGGTTTCCTTACACAGTATTTCGGATGGAGAAGTATTTTTCTATCCTATGTTCCTCTTGAAGTCATAATAATCGTTTTGACTTTCTGGAAACTGGAAGGAGAGTGGGCTGATGCAAAGGGAGAGAAGCTGGATGTAATTGGATCTATTATTTACGGGTTCTCTCTCGTAGCGCTGATGTACGGTTTTTCAGTGATAACAGAAACGACGGGCTTATGGTTAATTCTATTAAGCATTGCAGGACTTGCAGTTTTTGTCAGGTGGGAAATGAGGGTTAAAAATCCTGTTCTTGATACGAACTTATTCAGAAATAATAAAGTTTTCACTTTCTCTGTCCTTGCTGCCTTGATCAATTACAGCGCAACGTTTGCGGTAATATTTTTCCTGAGCTTTTACCTGCAGGATATAAAAGGATTAAGCCCCGGGAGTGCGGGTATAATTCTGGTCTCCCAGCCCATTGTAATGACTGTTTTTTCACCTCTCGCAGGCAGGCTTTCTGACAGGATAGAGCCGCGGACAGTAGCCTCGATAGGCATGGCTTTTACAACGCTTGGTCTTTTTCTTTTCAGTTTTTTAAACGAAGAGACGACGACGGAATATATAGTAGCCAGTTTGATTATTATCGGTTTCGGGTTTGCCCTTTTCTCATCTCCCAACACAAATGCGGTTATGAGTTCAGTTGAAAAAAAATTTTACGGGGTAGCTTCTGCAACCCTTGGAACAATGAGATTAACAGGGCAGATGTTAAGTACAGGAATAGCCACGCTGATATTAACAATATACGTGGGTAATGTCCAGATTGCGCCTGAAAATTATTCCCTCTTTTTGGCAAGTGAAAAGGCGGCATTCATTGTTTTTGCTGCCCTCTGTTTTGTAGGCATATTCGCATCACTTGCAAGAGGTAAAGTAAGGTGAAGAGTAAAAGCTGGAAAAGAGCCGGTACGCATCTTTCCCTGCTTACACTTTTTTATTACGTAACGATTACTGTTCCATGCGGTATGCTCGGATGGATTGTACAACCATATTCAAATGATCCGGTTTGATTAAATGTGTAGCTGTACGTTGCACCCGGATTTATGCTTCCCGAATCAAATACACCTGTTACAGATGTTACAGTGTGCGCAACCGTATCGTCGTTGGTCCAAGTCACTGTTGTCCCACTTGTGATATTTAAAGTGCCAGGTGTAAACATAAAGTTCTTAATATCCACGCTGGCTGTTGATCCCGTGGTTGCAGGCGTCGTGGTCATTACTGCAGTTGGCGTTGCTGTCATTGTTGCGGTTGGCGTTGTAGTCGGCGTGCTAACACACCCGCTTATTAATATAGCCATTACTAACAGTCCGATAATCAATGTCTTTTTCATATTAACCTCCCGTACATAAAGATTAATTTGCTTACTATTTATCATTTTTGGGAAAAGATACGCTTTTGGCGCACATATCATGGGTTCTTTCTAATATGGTTATACGTGCATTTCCCTGGGTGAAATCCGCATTATATTTCTGTCTGTATTCAAGTCCCCTCTCGTCGCTATTTCTCATTTCACCGGCGGCTTTTTTGCAAAGAAGTTTCTAATCGCTTCAAGACCAATCTTGCTTTTCATAGTGAACAGGTATATGATAATCGCCCCAAAAACCGTGGCAATCCCGCCAATCAGTAGCAGGTTCAAGGGCTGTTCCTTAACCACCAGCAATCCCTTCTGTCCCAGGATTTCAATCGTATAATTTCCGGTCAATGCTTCTTTTCTTGTAAAATCAACCTCCTTTATCTCGCCGGGAGCAAGAGAGACCGTCCTGTTATCCACCACGGTACCGTTAGAAATAAGCTCCACAGGAAGCGTATCTGCTTTCGTGCCCGCATTTGTGATATTCGACCTGATTAAAGCCGGTTCGTTTGTGGAAACCGTACTGGGCGTAATATTGATATCGAGCGCCTTATACTCAGAATAAGGTGCCCTGACGCTGATATTCCTAACAGCCGTGATATAACCGGTCTTTGATGCCGATATGGTATGTGTACCGCTTGTTTGCAGCGTGTAGTTCAATATGCCATTATCATCCGTTGTTCCGATAGATGCATTGTCGTATCCTATGGTCACTCCGCTAACCGCTGTGCCGTTATATGTCGTAGTTATGGTTATTGTGTTAAACTGATCAGCATTTGCCGGAGCATCTATACTCAGCCTGTATTCGATATACTCCAGTACGTCTATACTCGTAGTACCCTGCTGGTAGCCAAGCATAGTTGCGGTTATATTCTGCACACCCTTCATGGTTCTGGGCAGGGTATAATTAACTAAACCGTTTGCGTCTGTCGTCCCGACTCCAGAGGAACCGATTGATACGGACGCACCAGCCACTGCAGCTCCACCGGCAGTAACATTTATAGTAATCTGATCACCTGCGGTGGCTTTGTCCGGGACGTTTATTAAAAGCTGATTTGCCATCATTCCTGGGGTTACATCCACGGCAAAATAAAACCGAAGAAGGCCATCGGTGGCTGAGGTATCAGCTACTTTCAGTTTTATATTGCCCATCAGTTGCTCGATTTTGCCATTGTCCAGACTGATATCATTATTGTTGCTCATCATGATTTCATTTTGATTCACAGTTGTCACTTCCATGTCGTTATACAGGTCTCCTGTGTTAACCGTGGTTGGGTTCTCCGATATCTGGAACACACCTTTGAGGAATGCTGCCTGCACCTCTGTGCCTGAGAACACGCTGTCAAACCTCACAATTATTATAGGAAGGTTTTGGACATTCACTACCCTGTTCGGGGCATAGACATAGGTTTGACCTGCCTGTAGGGTTGCTGTATCCACCTCGTTCCCATCCTTTAATAAGGATATGAGCATTATCCTGTCTATTACGCTTATGTCCTTTGCCTTCAGGACATAGCCTTCCTGCAGGGTAAGGGTGCTTCCCACAGATATGGTACGCTTTGTATCGTCATCGATAAGCACCTTATGAAGCTGTCCCGAGCCAAGCGCACTTACCGGAACCACATTTGTTGTCGGATTGTTGACGGAGGGGATACTTGAAGACGTATAACCTGCAAAGTATTTATCTGCCATGAACCCGATGACCTGGTAACTTCCGAAACCTGAATAGCCAAAACTTACGTCTTCAGGGGTTGTGGTGTATACCAGATTTTGTGCGCTTATGGTTCTTCCAGCCAGCGGGGCTGCGAGACCCAGATTTTCATTGCCTATTCCATCATCAAGATCGTAATAAAATCCTATACTTGTTTTCCCTGTATTCAGTCCGAAGTTATAAGGAGTCCATTGAGTAACAGGAGTAATGGGATTACCGTTAGCATCTGTCTCTCTATAAACAGTGCTCCTTACCTCGTTTCCTGTTACTGCGGTCGAGAGGGCAAAGCGCAGGGCAGCATTGTCTGCCACGAGTATCTGTAAATTTCCCATGAGGTTTTCTGTATTACCTTGTGTAAGGCTTACGGCTGAGGGATTGGTCATTTCGATTAAATTTTGCCCTGCAGTTGTCACTTTCATATCATTGTACTGGTCTCCGGTTTTAACCGAGATCGGGTTCTCCGATATCTGGAGCACACCTTTGAGGAATGCTGCCTGCACTTCAGTGCCTGAGAACACGCTGTCAAACCTCACAATTATTATAGGAAGGTTTTGGACATTCCCTACCCTGTTCGGGGCATAGACATAGGTTTGACCTGCCTGTAGGGTTGCCGTATCCACCTCGTTCCCATCCTTTAATAAGGATATGAGCATTATCCTGTCTGTTACGCTTATGTCCATTGCCTTCAGGACATAGCCTTCCTGCAGGGCAAGGGTGCTTCCCACAGATATGGTACGCTTTGTATCGTCATCGATAAGCACCTTGTGAAGCTGCCCCTGACCGAGCGTACTTACCGGAACCACATTTGTGGTCGGATTGTTGACGGCGGGAATACTTGAAGACGTATAACCTGCAAAGTATTTGTCTGTCATGAACCCGATGACCTGGTAACTTCCGAAACCTGAGTAGCCAAATTCTACTTCCTGCGGTGTGGTGTCGTACACTATGTTGCCTTCATTGATGGTTCTGTCCGTGTAGCTGTTCATCGTCATCGTGATGCTCTCGTTGCCAACATTGCTGTTAACATCATAATAAAACCCTGAGAAGCTCTGGGGATTCCATGTGTAGGTAAGGCCAAACAGGTCCGGTCTGCTACCGTCCCAGATGCGGTTGCCTGTCGTGTAGGTTGAGGGAACAACGGTCCAGTCCCACGTCCATGAAGCCGTTCCGTTTTCATTGCTGCCTGTAACTGTAATATTCCATGTGCCCGGAGTTGGTGCATTATTCTGGTAAAAATCCTGGGCAACTGAAGTGTTGCCTGAAACTTGGATTCCATTCATCCACCAAGTTGTATTTACAGCTTGATCAAAAGTTACTGAGAATTCCTGCGGGGTGCTATCAGTTGTCTGAACTGGGGATGTTGGAGAATAGGCTAATATTTGCGGTGCCGCAGGAAGATTATATACAGTAAAGGTTCGGGTAGCCATGTTTTCATTGAGGTTTTCATTCGAGGTAATATCCACACTAATTGCGTAATTACCATTAGCAAGTGCCATAGGTAAAACATAAGTGAATGCATATCCTGTACTTGATGTAGGCCCCGGAGAACTAACTTGACTGGTACTGCTGAAACTCCAGCCAGACGAGTTGGTGAATTTAAAATAAACCGCATTCAGGTTTTCAGCTGTGTCAATAACATTAGCTATAAAAGTAAAAGGCCCATTGATGATTTCGCCATCTGAGGCAGGGGCAATTATATTCACCTCATTTATATTTTCATTTGTACTAATAGGCACAGTTCCATAATTCAGTTATGAATAATAAAGTAATATCATCACAATAAATAATTATTTATCCTTTAATGCAATGATACTACTTGCGCACCATGGTTACTATATCACCGACATTTAAGAATT
>CABMII010000116.1 GCA_902386255.1 uncultured archaeon | reverse complement strand
CGGGACACTGCTCTTTACAACCACAAGCAGCGATACAGGCATTCATTCCTGGCAGATTAATGTGACTGACGGCTACGGGTCAGTCTCGTCTGCCAATTTCACGGTTGCCGTGAGTGCAGTCCCGACTCCAACTCCCACACCGCCTCCACCTGTAACACCTGTATTGACTACCATAACTGTCTCGCCTGCGACTGCATCGGTTGTTGTGGGTAATACGCAAAGTTTCACCGCATCCCCCAAGGATCAGTTCGGTAACCCAATTGCGGCAATCGTGACCTGGAGTAGCAGCAATACAAGTGTGGGAACTATCACCAGCTCAGGGTTGTTCACGGCAATGGCTCTAGGTATGACCGCAATAACAGCAACAAGTGGAAGTATTAGCGGAACTGCAACAGTAACTGTGATTGCAGTACCGACCTACATGCCTCCTACCCCGACAGGTTTATCGGGCACCCAGGGCAATTTCTGGATTAACTACACATGGCAGGCAGGGAGCGGCAATGTAACCAATAGCTACAACGTGAGCGTGAACGGTACATGGATAAACGGCAGTTTCAACACGTATAACAACAATAGCGTACGGCCGCACGGATGGAGCAACATCTCAGTCTATTCATTTAACAGTTCAGGCACTGGCACACTGAACACCACTGCCGTATCCCAGAACACCCAGGTCGCGAACAATCCGGTAACGATAGGAAATGTATCCACCAGCTACACTGTAACAGCCAGGAACACGTTATCGATATACCCGACCTCAAGCGATCCAGACGGCGACACCTCGACATTTGCCAGGAATTTCACGAACGGGACGTTCTACACGAATAACGGGACATTGCTCTGGACCACAACGGGCAGCGATATCGGGATCCATTCCTGGCAGATAAACGTGACCGACGGCTATGGGTCGGTCTCTTCAGCTAATTTCACGGTAACTGTGATAGCACAGCCCCCGGTATTGACTATCATAACGGTCTCGCCTGCGACTGCATCGGTTGTTGTGGGTAATACGCAGAACTTTACGGCATCCCCCAAGGATCAGTTCGGTAATCCAATTGCGGCGAATGTGACCTGGAGCAGCAGCAATACAAGTGTGGGAACTATCACCAGCGCAGGGCTGTTCACGGCAATAGCACCGGGTATGACCGCAATAACAGCAACAAGTGGAAATGTTAGCGGAATTTCTATAGTGACTGTAACCATATCCCCTGATACGACACCGCCGCTGTTGATAGTTACTCAGCCAATAGACAACCAGGTCTTCATTACAAGTTCAATTTCCGTGAGCGGCACTGCAACCGATGCATCCGGTATTGCTAACGTAAAAGTAAATGGCATTCCGGTTACAGTAAGTCCGTCAGGAAGCTTCAGCACAACAGTAATCCTGGTAAATGGCAGCAATACAATCACAATCACTGCAACCGATGCCAGTCCGAATGCCAATACTGCTACGGTAACAAGAAATGTTACGTTCACACCCCCGGTTGTGCCAGACACAACACCGCCCTTACTGATTGTGACATATCCAATAGATGGTCATATCTTCACCACCAATTCGATTACAATGAGCGGATTTGCCACGGATGCCAGCGGCATATTCTCAGTAACCGTGAATGGCGCGCCCGCAACAATCACCGGCGATTTGTTCACATTCACCCTGACATTAATTCCGGGCACAAATACTATCGATGTAGTGGCTATAGATAGCAGCAGCAACCGTAACCGTGCGACCGTAACACGAACAGTTACTTACACGCCCCCTATTATAACAGACACAACACCGCCAACCCTGTTCGTGAATCAGCCGACAAACGGCCAGGTCTTTACTACAAGTTCTATTGCAGTGAGCGGCACTGCAACCGATGATAGCGGAGTACAAACCGTATCCGTGAATGGCGCGATTATCGCAATAAGTTCCGGTCCATTCAACACCAACGTATTCCTTATTCCAGGGACAAATACCATATCAGTGAAAGCAACGGATAACGCTGGCAATACAGCAGCGATCACAAGAACAGCCACCTACTCGCCTCCAGTTGTACCAGACACCACACCACCAACACTGGTCGTGAATCAGCCGACAAACGGCCAGGTCTTTACTACCAGTTCTATTACAGTGAGCGGCACGGCATTTGACAGCAGTGGAATATACTCGATAACTGTCAACGGGAATGCTGTATCGGTAGATTCCACAGGCAGTTTCAGTACCACCATGTTATTGGCAAGTGGAAGCAACACAATCACGATTGCTGCCACGGATGACAGTCCGAATGCAAACACCGCAGCCGTAACGAGAATGGTTACTTACGCACCTCCTCTTGTGCCTGATACTACACCCCCGTTATTGATTGTGAGCCAGCCAGCAGATGGCCAGGTCTTCAATACCAGTTCTATTATAGTGAGCGGTACGGCAACCGATGACAGCGGCATCCGCTCTATTACGGTAAATGGCTTACCGGCTACTCTTACACCTGATGGGAAATATGCCATTTCGCTGAATTTGAATACCGGATCAAATAAAATTGTTGTTCAGGCGATTGACTCAAGCAGCAATCTAAACACAAATACCACAACCTTAAACGTTACTCGAATAATACCATCCGATACCGAACCACCTGTTCTCATTGTACAATATCCAGGCATTGATGTATATTTACCCGATGAAGAACTCGAAATTAAAGCTTTAAACAATACCATAAACGTGTACGGAACGGTATCGGATGACACAGGAGTGGAGTCTGTGATAATTAATGGTATTACAGCCACGCTTGTTGGAGAATCATTCAATGTGCCTATTTCCTTGACCCTTGGTCGAAATGTAATTACAATAACTGCCACAGACAACAGTACAAACCACAATTCAAGAAATATTACGCGAAATGTAAATTATTCTGTACCAGTTTCAACACCTGGCAACGTATCCAACATAACTCTGGCTTCCAATCCGCCGGCATTGAATGCTAATGGCAAGGACTCTGCAAACATCGTAGCTCATATCACTGATGCTAATGGAATCGATGTAGTCGATGGTACGAATGTAACATTTACGACTTCAGATGGAAGGCTTTATCTAAGCGAGGGTGACGCTGATATACTTCCTGGGAGTATGACACTCACTGCCCAAACGAACAACGGTTTGGCAACCGTTGTATTATTTTCTTCCACAAGTTCTGGCACAGCAGTTGCTACGGCACACGCAAACAACATATCTGCTTCATTGAATATAGCGTTTAAGGCTATTTATAATCTGGATGACAAATTTGGTGATACAACTCTTTTAATAACACATTCACCGGCTATTGCCGTAGAAAACTGCAGTATCGAAATAAATAGAGGTATCGGCAGTATAAGGACATCAACCGAAATAGCAGTTGGAATTGTAAGCGGCACACGCATCAGTTATAACATCGGAGCATCTACAATCAATATCACTATCAACAATCCGATTATCTTGGGAGATCAGGTCATATTTACGGTAGATAGCATACAGCTAGACAATCCCCCCATCAATACTAATTTCACAGGTGTTGGAAATGTAGGGAGCAAAGTAAGCATCGGGATCAATAACACATCAAAATTAAGCGGCATGATATTTGTGATGTCGCTTCATCCAAATATTGAAGATGATTTGATGGCAAGAGGTGGCACTGATGCAGGGCTTGTTCCACCCAATACAGTCCTTACAAACCTGGATACTTCTCTGGGCATTACTGATGTTGAGAACCGTACAGCATTCGTTATCTGGGCACAACTCGACGGCGCGACTGCACAGGATATACTCGAAGTGCCTATTTCAATGACTGTAAGTGGAAATTGGTATCGGAATAAGGCTGCATCTGCAATCAATAATGTAAGTCTGGCAGAGATTTATCCAAATGGAACTGTTGGCATGATTCAGACACCCCAGAGTTTTACCTACGACTCCGTGAATGATAGCTATACATTTGTTTTCAGGATGAAAGGCTTTTCAACCTTTGCACTGATAGGTACCGCAGCAGCACCAAGCCCAGTACCCACCTCGGTTTCGGTACCCGGACCTGTCACCGGAGGTGGCGGAGGCGCAGGCGCAATTTCCCCGGAACCGCTAAATAATATAGATACGTTTGAAATTGCGGAAGAATATTTAGGAGCAAATGTTCCGGCATCGTATATCTATACTACACCAAATCTTGTAATTACAGAAGTATTGGTAACTCCGGCAAAGAATTTTGGAACTACAAGTATAAGGGTGGAAATGCTAAAAGACTTATCAAAGATAGAAGGGGTGACGCAGCCTTCGGGGATTGTTTATAAATATGCTGACATCTGGGCAGGTGCGAAGGAACTCGAAACAGAAGAAGGCATCATAGATGCGTTTATAGGATTTAAAGTCGACAGGAGCTGGCTTGCGGAGAATAACCTTGAGGAGGGTAGTATAAGGCTTCTTAGATGGGACGGAAGCAAGTGGGTTTCACTGGAAACTGAGCCAAAGAGCCTTGATGAACAATTCGTATATTATATAGCAAAAACCAATGGATTCTCGCCTTTTGCAATAGTTGCCGTTTCCCTTTATCCATCCGCTACCATTGCGGTAGTTGAAACTCCGGCAGTAATAAAGATGCCCATACAAAAGATAACAGAATCGGGAATCCTCCTGTTGGGCTATATTATAATTGCTTTGATACTCATCAGTCTTGCCCTTTATAAATTAATGAGATATAAAAAAAGGCCTGTAAAAGTCTATGAAAAGGCTATGAAGATTAAGCCAGAAGATGCCGATGCCTGGTATAACAGGGGTTTTGACCTTTATGAACAGGGGAAATATGATGAGGCAATAAAGGCTTATGATAAAGCTATAGAGATAATCCATAAATCCGAAGAGGAGAAAAAGAATTAGGGGGTTATAAACAAACTCTCTCGAAACGGTCAAAATAATCAATAATTATATATCTTAAGAGAATAATTCTATTCTGTTGAGATGGAGGTGGTGATTGATGGAAGATTTTATAGAAAAAAATTTGATTCCGCTTTTTTCCGAATGTATAAATTCGTCAGAAACCGAACTTGCGCTTGACTCTTTAAAGGCAGCAAAGGCACTTGTTTATTATAGTTCCCTGGCTGACTTGACCCAGGTTCTTAACAGCGCTTTACAGCATAAAAGTAAAGATGTCGCGCATCTCTCCCTCGATGTGCTGAGGATGATGCATGAGACAGAGGGTAAGGTAAAACCCCTTAGTCCGGGTGAATATAAAAAAATTCTTATAGATGCAGTAATCCCGTTTCTGGTTACCTGCTTCAGGTCCGGCTCTGACGATACGATACTCAGCGCACTTAGTGCAACGAAGGTATTATCAGAAGATGCTGAAATCAAGGAGATTCTCTTCAATCCTGTAGAAAAGATGATTCTCCACAAGAATCAGCAGATTTCCTATCTCGCGCTGGATATAATAAGAGATGTGTATATTGGAAAAGAGATTCATCTTTTTGAGGGAACGTGGGATAAAGTAGCAAATTTTGCCTCGGGTGTTCTCAGGAAAATTAAAAAATCGACTGAAGAAACAAGAATAGAAATAGCCAGACCTGTTAGTGCGCAAACCGGTGGGGAGAGTGTAGAGAGAATTGCGCAGAAAGTGTATCCGCAGATTAAAGAAATACCATTGGGGGCGCCTATGCAAAGGCGAGAGGAAATCCAGGGCAGGATTATTGATGTTCTTAAGACGAATCCCGAATATGTGGAAGGTCTTAAAGAGATAAAATCCAGGTATAAGATAAATTGAAATCATGTCTTTTAAGAACAAAATTACACGTATTTTTTTGTGGAAAAACAGAGCCTCAGCAGCGCAAATCCCTGAAGAAAAACATGAAATTATTGCAAACCTGAAAAAGTTGATTGAGAAACAGCAGGAGATAATTAAGGAACTGAGTGAACATCGCAAAGCGACGTACATCCCGGACAAGCAACAGGAGGAAACTATAGAGAGACTGAAGAATGAGGTCGACAGGTATCGTGGGATAATAAAAACATATGAGGAATCTGTGGATAAACTGATTTCCGAGCTTGAGGAAATCAGACTTATGTACCAGAAAGAAAGAGTAAAGTACCAGGAAGTTGCCAATCAACTTGAAAAAGAACGGGATAAGGTTTCAAGTTTGGAAAGGGAATTCAGGGAATTCAGGAAAGAACAGGGGATTCCTGAAGAACTCAAGGACGAAATTGAAAAGAAAACAGCTTTAATCAATGAATATGAGAAGTCGGCAAAGATTTTAAAGAATAATTTTGATGAAATCAGTAACCGGTATCAGGAGGCAACTGAAAAATATGAAAAAGAAAGGCAGAGTACTATTCGCCTTGAGATGCTGATTTTAGAACTGGATAAGGCAGTGGGATTAATGGATATTATCGAGAAAATTGAAATAAAGCCAGAAGAAAAAACCGGGATAACTGTTAAACACAGTAATTGACTCACGTGAACATATCATTTCTTTTACTTTAATAGCGAGTTAATCCATTCCGGATAAAAAGAGAAAATATTTCCAACCGTGATCATTATCATCCCTGCCCAGAATATCAAGAGGTGAAAAGAACTCGCTTGCAGGGTCATAAAATTAAAAATCAGGATAACAAGACCAAGATGCAAAAGCGATGAGCCCAGTCTCCCGGCATATCCTTCTTTTTCAAACCTGAGAGCATTACTCCTTTTGATTGTCTTAATTAGAACAAAACTCTGCACAATTATCATGGTGGCAAGAAGAAAAACCAGCCCTTTTTCGATGCCTGATAAAAATGTAAGTAAAAGAGTTGCTCCCAGTGACAGAGCTGTGAATTTTACCAGGAAATCCTGTTCCAGTAGCCTTTTTGGTATGCATAAACCAAGCGCTAATAGAAGTAATACAAGGAACGGGAAAAGGTATGAATTCATATCCTCAATGTAGCGGGAATACTGGATTGTGTTCGTCCACTGCGGGTTGACTGCAAGGTAATTGTAGTAGGTAATCCCGTAAACGCAGACGAGCCCTATTGCAAAAAGGATGAGCGCGGTAAGGATGATAAGGTAGTAATCGTAATTTTTGAGTTTCATGGCTGTACCACCGAATGTATTCCCGGGACGATGTAGGTCAACAGATAAGTAAATACAAGCGACGCAAAGCATATTATGCCAAGATACGCAGTCACGCTCCACATTTTACCTTTGCTTGCGTATATGCGGGTATGGAGATAGGCGGAATAAAGCACCCACATCATTATCGAACCTGAGATTTTGGGATCCCACCACCATGCGCTGTCTTTCCATGCTTCTATCGCCCACGGATAGCCGATTAGCATTCCAGTTGTTAACAGGATGTAACCGATTTTCGCATACCTGTAAGCGATGTCATCATAAACCTTCTCATGTTTCCTGAGCATGTAAACGCATGCCACCGCAGTTATAACCAGTGACGCGTAGGCTACGAAGAGCATGGGCGGATGAATCCACATGTATGTCGAATTATAGTAATATGTTATGCGTCCATAGAGTGTCCCAGCCACCTGGAAAATACTGGCGTCCCCGGATGAAAGCGTAGAAAACCATTGCGTAATTTCACTATTCACTATCGGCAGCGGCTCTTTAAACGGGTTTGAGAAGAAATACACAATCGTTGAAAAAACTGTTAATATTATTCCAAGGAATGCCATGAGTTCCTTCCGCTTCCTGACAGTCAATGCAAAAACCATGGAGGCCATCGCCCAGAAATAGAGTTTTTCTGATTCAATCCACATAGGTATGACCATGCGGCTCTCCCCGACAGGTATCATCTGCGCCAGAAAAGCCGGATACTGAATCAAAATGGTATTATAAATCTGTATATGGAACCATACGAGAAAGATAAATCCCAGAAGATAAAGACCTGTGACGATATATAAACATTTTATTAAAATATCATAATACTTGTCTTTCTTCTTCCATAAATATAAAATTGACAAAAAACCCAGAAACAGCGACAATACGAGAATATACGTTATTACAGGATTCCCGATAATTCCCAGATATTCCCTTGCTGCCGCATATTCTGAAAAACCCATTACAGCACAATCTCCCCGACAGGTTTGCCGTCAATGGTCTCCGGTGCCAGCCAGTCGATAATCCGAATGAGTTCATCGTTATCCCCTGCTGAAATCTCAACATATATTGACCCGAGGCTCTCCTCACCACCCGGAAAATTCAATTTACCCGCAAAAGCGACCTGTTTATTTAACCGGAATTGCGTGGTATTCCCCTCCATTCCAGTTAAAAGGATATGACGCGCCGTATCAAGAATCAGCTCTTCTCTTAACATTCGGTGAAGCAGTCTCAGGCTTTCCAGGTCTCCCTCGCCATGAAGCTCTGGAGTTCCAAAATCCCGGAGCCGGAGTTCAACAGGAAATAAATTAGTTATAGCTTTACTGACTTTCTCCTCAACCTCTGTGGGATGCACAAGCGCTGAAACTCTTACTATCACGTTCATATTTTTGCCAGCAATTCTTTAATTTGTTTCTGGAATTTTTCAATAGAACCTGTATTCATTATGACAATATCCGCCTTTTCTATTGCCCTGTCCAATCCCCAGCCTTTTTCGCGCTCATCCCGTCTTTTTAATTCATCGATGTTCACTGTATCGTCAGAACGGGCGCGTTTTTTCACCCTTTCAAACCTGACATCAAACGGCGAATGGATTGCTATTAATTTAAAATCATTCCCGAATTGCTTTTTGAAATAGTTTACCTCGTCTATATTCCGAATGCCGTCAATCACCGCCACCGGGGAATCCAATCGGCTTATGCGTGGAACACACCTTTTTGCAATGGCGTCCATTCCCTCTTCCTTCCGGAGCGCAGTTCCCGTACCCCCGATATTCTCATCCGTCGGGGGTAAACCTCTTCTTGCCGTTTCCTCCCTCACGATGTCGCCCATATTGATAACAGGAATCCCAGCGAGGCGGGAAATAGCAGCGGCTTCGGATTTTCCCGATGCTGGCATTCCTACAAAAGCAATCAGCTTCATGGGCAATTAATTTAGCTAAAAGATAATAAATGTATGTGACTTTCTAATTTCATCTGGATAAATGAATCCGAGTAAGAATAATCGACCACAGAGCACACAGAGAGCACAGAGAGTTGTCACTTTTCTCTGTGTCCTCTGTGCTCTCTGTGGTTTATCAAAACAGAAGATAATAAATCTCAAATCTATGCACCTAAAATATATATCCTATTAGCCCACTGTATATCATTTATGGAAGATGCGATAGCAAAGACTCCAATAACGAGCGGGACAATAAAACAGGATAGCGAGATTGAGATAAAAGAATTGCGGGAAACCATTGAATTGCTGAAAAGCCAGATTAAAGATATGCATTCAAGGCTTCTTGAAGCTGCTGTCCTTAACAACAAATATATACAGGCGGTCCAGGATTACCAGAAACAGATGGAACAATTGAAGAAGCCGCCATTGTTTATTTGCAGCGTTGTGGAATTGTTTGACGATATGGCGCTGTTAAGACAACACGGCAGCAACCAGGAAATCGTAACGAAGGTTCCTGATGAAATGATGCATGAGATAGAACCCGGCGCGCGTGTTGCTGTCACAGGCAACCTAGCTATCGTCAAAGTATTATCAAAATCATTTGACGTCAGGGCACGCGTTATGGAATTGATTGAAAGCCCGGATATCGATTATAATATGATAGGCGGTCTGCAAAAGCAAATCGAGGAAGTTATCGAAACGCTTGAACTTCCACTTACGAACCCCCAGCTTTTCACGGACGTGGGCGTGGAACCTCCCCACGGCATCCTGCTTTACGGCCCGCCGGGAACTGGCAAGACGCTTATTGCGAAAGCCGTGGCGCACAGGGCCAAGGCTACTTTTATCAGGATGAGCGGGAGCGAGCTTGTGCAGAAATACATAGGTGAAGGCGCAAGACTTGTCAGGGATGTTTTTGACCTGGCGCGGGAAAAAGCACCAAGTATCGTTTTCATCGACGAGATAGACGCCGTGGGAAGCAGGCGAACCTATGACGGCACGACAGGTTCTTCTGAAGTGAACAGGACAATGGTCCAGCTCCTTGCCGAACTTGACGGTTTTGATGCAAGAGGAGACGTGAAAATCGTTGCAGCCACTAACCGTATCGACCTTCTTGACCCAGCATTGCTGCGACCTGGCAGGTTTGACAGGATAATCGAGATACCAATGCCCGATGCCGAAGGACGGAAAGAAATACTCAGGATACACACCCGAAACATGAAACTTGAAAATGTTGACCTTGATAATTTCGTAGAAATGACCAACGGATTAAGTGGCGCAGACCTGAAAGCCATCGTTACCGAAGCAGGCATGTTTGTTATCAGGCGAAAAGGCAAGGCTGTTACAATGCAGGACTTTAAGGATGCCTATAACAAGATGATAATCAAGGAGACAAAAGAGGAAGTAGCCGGGATGTTCGTGTAAGATTAGTTTATTTTTCCCGCTATTTTTTCTGCAATCCCGATTATATGGTCTAAATTTTCGGCTTTTTCTTTCTTATATTTCGCACTCACTGCAGCAAAGACATTGTTTTTCAAAAACAGGAGATTATAGGTAATTCCGTCGGTATCTTTTTTCTTGAGCATTAACGAGGATTCGCCAACCGTTTTTGTTTTTACTGGCCTTCCGTATTTGTTCTTCTTTAAATAATCCGCATCCGCATTATAAGCCCTGTTGGCTCCCTCACCATCATCGTATGTGGTAATGACCTGTATGATGACATCCTTCTTATCCATTAATAAACAGCTAAAGCATCCTTCCGAGAATCCCCAGTTTGTCAAATCTTCTGTTGTGGCATAATTGAAATTCAGGTCAGGCTCTGTTAAAAGAGTGCATACGTTTTCATGGACCATTTCAGTATTGTCCCCGGCTTCTACTCTTGTCAATGCGATATCAATCGAACGTTCTGTCATGCTTTGCAATAATTGCAGACGTTAGATATGAAAGTATCGCAGGTTTTCCTGGTGTATAGGAATTAATAAACAGGAGATTTAATCAGTTTTTTAATGCTATCGGCAGTGAAAAAGTAAAGGTGCTGCCTTCACCGTACCTGCTCTTGACTGTGATTTTACCACCGTGCAGCTCCACAAGCTGCTTTGTTATGGCAAGTCCAAGCCCTGTGCCTCCGTATTTTCTTGAAATCCCGGAATCAAGCTGCTCGAATTTCTGGAAGAGCTTCGCGATATCTTCTTCTTTTATTCCAATGCCATTGTCAGAAACTGAAATTTGCGCCATGTCACCTTCTTTTTTAGCTGATACCGTTATAATTCCGCCCTCTTCCTTGCAGAATTTAAGGGCATTACTGAGCAGGTTGAAAAGTATCTGCTTGAATTTCTGCCTGTCTGCTTCTATAACCCCAAGATGAAGGTCGAATTCTTTCTTCAGGAGTATATTGCGCGCCGAAGCCTTTTCTTTCATAAGGCTTAAGCTTTCGTTTATGACTTCCGGCACCGGTATGCTCTCAATGACCAGTTCCAGCTTCCCCGCTTCCATCTTGGCAAGGTCAAGGGTATTATTGATGAGGTCGAGCAGATGTTTACTGTTTGTAAGAATACCGTCCACATAGAACTCCTGTTTTTCATTCAATTTTCCCTTGTTCTTCTCTTTAAGCAGTATCGAATAGCCTATGACCGATGTTAGAGGGGTTCGCAGTTCATGGCTCATTATCGTCAGGAACTCATCTCTGGCTTTGTTTGCATACATGAGTCGTTCGTTTTCAATCATAGTTTTTTCTAATTTTTTGCGCTCTGTAATATCCTCAATGGCGATGAGTATCATTTCAGTGCCCTCATGATAGAATGAGCGGGCATTGAGCAACATAGTCCTGCTCCCGATAATCGGAAACTCGTGCTCCACCTCGAAGTCATTAACTTCAGTTTTACCAGGAATTATCTTTTTCAGCAGCTCTCGAAGCCCTGAGAGTTCGTAGAGCAACATATCGGTATTTTCTATCGAAACTTTGAAAGTTTTAAAAAAGGCATGATTTGCAGTCTTCACTTTCAGGTGATTGTCCAGGATTACCAGAGGTACCGGTGCGGTATCCAGTATACTCTCGGCATATGCACGAGCATTCTCAGTTGCTTGCTGAGCCCGGATGTGGTCGGTCATGTCCGTTAGCGAGAGTACGAGCCTGTCAACTTTGCCTGAGGCATCCTTAATTGGAACAAGCGCCCAGTCCCAGTAGGTAGCACCTCTCCATGGCTGGGCTTTGAACTTCACAGCCTCTCCTGTATCCCTGACCCTCTCAAATATTGCCTGGTTTTCAGGGTTGGGGTTTAGCTTGAAATAATTTTTGCCTGTAAGTTCTTCCTTTTTGTGCCCTGAACCGTCCGCATATGCTGAATTCACCCTGATGTAATTAAAATTTGAGTCGAGGTAGGCGAGATGTGTCACGGTATTTTCCATGATTGTCTGGAGATTATCACGCTCCTCCTTAAGTTTCATCGCTAAATTTTGTGTTTGCTTCTGCCTTTTATTTATTTCATCAATCAGGCGCAGGCGTTCTTTTTCAGCATGCTTGCTCCCGGTTATATCCCTGAGTATTCCGGATAAGCCGATGATCTTCCGGTCTATGTTTGTTATCGGAGAGATGGTCAAACTCACATCAACTCTGCTTCCATCCTTGCGCTGGCGAACTGTCTCAATCCCGGTAATGTTTTTGCCTGCTAAAGGCTCTCTTAGCATCCGTTTCCTCGCTGCCTGCATATCCCTGGGAATTATCAGCTCATCGAATTTCTTTCCTATCGCTTCCCTGGCTTTCCATCCAAATATTCTCTCTGCGCTCTGATTCCATGAGGTAACTTTGTCATCAAGGTCGACGGTTATGATTGCATCACCAGCACCGTCGAATATGTTGTGGTATTTTACTTCGCTCTCCAGGAGCACCTCCTCAATCTGCTTGCGTTCGGTGATCTCCAAGAATGCATTGATTAGCAGAGTATCCCCTGTTGAATTTGTCTGGGTTATTGAGCTTAGTGAACCCCAGAAAATAGTGCCATCATTACGTTTAAAGCGTGCTTCAAAGTCTCTACCCATACCCTTTTTAGCGAGTTCAACAAATCGCTTACTGTCCTCCGGGTCATAATAAAGAGTTGAAGCGGGTGTTTTTAAGAAGGATTCCTTTGAGTCGTAACCAAATATTTTCAGCATCGTAGAGTTTACTTCTATTGTTCTCCCATCAAGTGTTGTGATTGAGATGCCAATCGGGATACTTTCCATCAGTTTTAATTCCCCCGATTCCTGCAGTTGTCCCTCAGCTTGCCCGCCTTCTCCGATATTAATTTTCGATTTCTTTTCCTTTTTGGTCATTTTCTGCCAGTAATCATTCATTTTAGAGTTTAAATTATGATAAGTCTTGTGGAGATTTTTACGCATAATCTGCATATATTTTGACATAAGTTCCAGTGGAAACATGGGGGTTGTACAAAGCGTTTAAAAATGAATAAACGAATTAGAAAATTTTATATACTATTAACACATTCAATTGCCATGTCTGCGATTAAAAGGACATGGGAGCGGGAACTTATCTGTGCCCGGCGCCTAACAGGTTAAGGGCACAATTCCCTCTAATTGGAATCGCAACAGGAGGTAAAATTATGGAAGAAAACAGTGAAAATAAAATAAAAGCTTTGTTGGATGACGTGAATAAAGAATTTATGGGACTTAACCACTACCAGAGGGCAAAGTTTGCAATCGAGCAGATAAGCACATGTCAGCAAAAATTCAATGAGGCTAAAATCAGAATCCAAAAAGAAAACATCGTGGAAATTACTTCCGCAACCTCAACGCTTGGCCAGTTCCCGGAAATAGAAGCATAACGATCACTTTTTTTCTATTTTTGTTACTTGAGATACTTTCGACAAACCCGGGAATTGAAAAAGAATGAAAAAGAAAATTAAAATGGATAAGATGGATTAAAACGCATGATGTGCAAAGTATAGAAAGATGATGTAGTATCTATATCAAAAAAGGAAAGGTAGGGTGAGTGTTAATGAAAAAAGACAGAAGCAGATGGGAAATAATCTTGGATATTCTTAAAGTAACCAAGAAAGAGGGAAAAGTAAAAAAAACACGAATAATGCACAGGGCAAATCTTGACTGGAGAAATTTCAAGAGATCTTTTGATATTCTTCAGGCCGATGGCTTTATAATTAAGTGCAATCCCGATGCCGACCGCTATGAGTTAACAGAGAATGGGGAAAATTTGTTACAGAGATTGAAAGAAGTATCTGAACTGATCGATGCAACACCTCGAATCCCGAACCAATTCCAGGTTCCTGCTAGGATTTATCCTGCAATTAGTCATGAAGCTGCTGTTGAATTGAGTTTATAGAAAATGATAATAGAAAATTTCGAACAAACCCTTCCATACGACC
Source organism: uncultured archaeon (assembly GCA_902386255.1). Classification (GTDB taxonomy): domain Archaea; phylum Halobacteriota; class Methanosarcinia; order Methanosarcinales; family Methanoperedenaceae; genus Methanoperedens. Next base: position 123 of record CABMII010000116.1, on the reverse strand, counting down.
GGAGTTTATAAGAAATCATCAAAATCAAATAGCAGCGCTAAGTAAACTGTGGGTCTAACAAAATCTTTATTCAGTTGGGAATGAATGTTCCAAGCTGAAGTTTGCCAAAAATTTCCGCCGTCT
>CABMII010000115.1 GCA_902386255.1 uncultured archaeon | reverse complement strand
GTAGATACAGTAGCTACATCAGAGAGTGGATATAGTGAGGGTGTATTGGGAGTATGCGCTAACTGCGTTTATTAGAAATAATATGCTTGAAACAATTAAGAATTGGAATATACATTTCGTACACTCCAATATAGTTTATTTGTTATATTGCTTAAAACTTTTGGAAATCGTAAAATCTTGTAGAGGACGGATATTATTTCATCCTGGTTTTTCCCCACTAAAAATCAATGAACATACCAGTTCAAATTCAGACAAAAAAATAATACGCGGATATCCTTAGAGAGAGGACAGCCGCTGGATGCGTTTTAGCATGTTTGGATGAGTGCTTAGCATTTCCAGTATCTTGTCAGTGGTCTTTACTTTAACTGGCTTTGTCCGAAGCGCCATCAATTCATTCGCATCGATTGTACCGCTTCCGTCAAGGTCAATCTGGGACAATTCCCTGATTTCACTGCCTGCGCGTGAAGGGTCGGTTGCGAAAAACGCCTTCATGCCTTCAACCTTTTTTAATGAATCTTTTGATACTCTTGCACTGCCATAGACGAGTTTGTAAAGAGCTGAAGCAAGATAATGAGGCTGGTTTCCAAGGCTGACCGAACCTTCATCCGCATAATATTCCCTGATTCTCGAAACGTAAAGCACAAGGAGATTTGTTATTAAATATACTACGAATGCCGCGATCCCGATAAGGATATTATTCCCGCGGTCCCTGCCGCCTGAGAATAACTGGTTCCACGCAAGATACCAGCATATCATGGGAATCACGCTTATCATCGTTATGACTACCACGTCCTTATGTTTCAGGTGGGATATCTCATGACCGAGAACTGCCTTGAGTTCATTTTCAGTGAGAAGGCTCATTATCCCTTCGGTGACGCACACGCGCCAGTCGCTCGCCCATCTTCCGAATGCGAAAGCGTTGGGTATTGGTATCCTGGCAATGCCTACCCTGGGTTTTGGAATTCCTGCATTCCTCGCAAGTTCCGCCACCATCCTGTGAAGCGCCGGTTGTTCCTGCTAACTGACATAATGCACTCCCATCGACCATTCGACCATCTTAGGACCAATCATGTACTGGATGAACATCATGACAGAAGCAAGAACTCCGTAAAAGAAAAATCCGCTTATTCCCATATAGGTCATTGCAAATGCTACCAGACCGTAGACAATTGCGAACATTACAGCCATTATCAGGTACAATCTTAATTTAAGCCACATATTTTCTTATCACCTTTCTATCTCTTAGAATAAATATCTTAGATAAATACTTTATCAACCTTATTGCGCGCAGACGAAAGCGCATTACTCCCTGCTATTTCCGCAGCAAAGCGGTCAGCTTTGTATTCAAGTTCGGATTCCGATGAGGATGAAAAGGTCATTAATGCAAGCCGTTTCAGGTATGGCATTTGTGTATTCTGGCGAATATGCCATGCTTCATGCGCCAATACAGCCTTCAACTCATTTTCGTCAAGCATCTCAAGAAGTCCTATCGACACGAAAATCGACCGCCCGGCTGCAAAAGCCCTGGGTATAGCAGAATCGAAATAATAGACCCTGGCAGTTACAAGTTTTCCCACAAAATCCTCCATCCATTCCATTACGCCGCCTGCCGGCTTTGCATCAAGGCGCTTAATCAGTATCCTGTCATAGTACCTAAGAACCCCGAATATTAGGACTGTGGAAATAATCACATAAGCTAGACAGACATAAAGGGTGAGCATTTCACCGCAGTTCATTAGGTAAAATGTCGCAGCTATCGCCACCAGGCTCAGGATTTGGGCTGAAACGAATGTCACAAGCTTCCGTTTCGGTTTTTTGAGCATTAGGCTCGCGGCAAGCAAAGAAATTGAAATAACAACCAGAAGCGCTATGAAAGGAGCAAAATCCGACAGCTTCAGGCAAACCCCGATGCACTTTATTTCAGCTGATAGAGTCATTTTTTATCACTGTATTTTGAGAAATTCTCACGCGCAAGAGGACCGAACGCATCCACAAGGCTGTCTAGTATCTTGGTGGTTATTTCGGTAGCTGCCTCTTCTTCTGAAAAAGCGGGTTCGTATACATACCTTACCCTGCCGTTAACGTTTTCCATGCGCCGTGTCGTATATCCCGCTTTGACCAGCCTGTCAAGGGTTCCGGCAACGCTTGTCAGGGGAATATTTGTTTTTTCGGTAAGCTCTGAAGTGGTCATTTCGCCACCGCTCCATAAAGCCCGCAGTATTGCAGCTTCGATAGGACTGAAGAATTTGGTGAGCCCATCGTTTGAAATGTTTATCTGATCAAGCTTTACCATGGGTTTACAATTGACGTAAATGATATTAAAGATTGTGGACATCCTTCTGATTCCGCACCTCCCATCTGATGAGAACCCCGTCTTCCAATCTCTCGCAGGAAATGAGCGATAGTTTACAAAAATCGCTTATGAATCCTTCGCCATCCACAAGTGTTGGCGCTGTCCTGCCTCCGATTATGATGTTGCCGATAAAAGTATAAATCTCATCCACAAGCCCACTTGATATAAGCCCCCAGTTCAATGTAGCGCCACCCTCAACCATCAGGCGGTTGAGGCCGCGCGCTTTTAATTCGCAAAGTAGCTTTTCAAGGTCAACGCTTTTTTCACCGCAAAGGAGAATTTCAGCATTTTTTGCAAGCTGTTTTACTTTTTCCGCCGGTGCATTTTCTGAGATTGCTATTATTCTTTTGCCCTCTCCTTTTTTGAATATGTCGGCGTCCGGGGGCGTCCGAGCCGTGCTGTCCACCACTATTCTCACAGGGTTCTCATCTTCCCCATCTCTGCGCCGCTTTTCCCTGCGTTCTTTAGATTTCACTGTGAGGCTCGGGTTATCTGAAAGCACAGTTCCAATCCCCACCATCACGGCATCCGATGATGCTCTCAGTTCATCCATGCGGTCAAAATCAAGGCTTCCCGATATCCGTGTCTGCTTTCGCAGGGTAGTGGCGATTTTGCCGTCCGCGCTCATGGCAGCGTTGATGAACACGAAAGGTCGTTCGGCTGGCATGACCCTTTCTTCAACTTCATGGCTGAAATATCTAAGCTTTCTTTAACGAAAAGCTGAAATGCTATTACTCCTATTAAACCGCTTAACCGGTGATAACAGTGAAAATACTTGTAAGCGACCCGATATCCGACCAGGGCATCGAAATATTAAAAAAAGAATTTGATGTTGATATTGCAACAGGACTTCCTCCTACTGAATTAATCAAACGCATAGGGAATTATGAAGCCCTTATCGTCCGCAGTGAAACACAGGTGACAAAAGACGTCATCAATGCGGGCAAGAAACTCAAAATTATAGGCCGCGCCGGTGTAGGCGTGGACAATATCGACGTAAATGCGGCGACTGAACGGGGAATAATCGTTGTCAATGCGCCCGAAGGCAACACCATCTCCGCAGCCGAGCATACTATAGCCATGATGATGGCGATGTCGAGGAACATTCCCCAGGCCAACGCCTCCCTGAAGAGCAAGAAATGGGACAGGAAGAAGTTCATGGGCGTTGAGGTTCGAGGAAAGGTGCTTGGGGTCGTCGGGCTTGGAAGAATAGGGGCGGAAGTGGCAAAAAGGGCGCAGGGAATGGAGATGAACGTTCTTGCCTATGACCCGTTCATATCGCAGGAGAGAGCAGCTGAACTAGGCGTTGAGCTTACAACGGTAGAGGACATAGTCAGGCGTGCAGATTATATTACCGTGCATACTCCTCTCACCAAAGAAACAAAAGACCTTATCAGCAGCAAGGAATTTGCAATCGCGAAAAAAGGTGTGCGGCTTATCAATTGCGCAAGAGGTGGCATCATCAACGAAGAGGCGCTTGCACAAGCTGTTAAAGACGGCATCGTAAGTGGCGCAGCCATCGATGTTTTCACCAAGGAGCCGCCATTTGAAAATCCGCTCCTCGAACTTGACCGCGTTATCATGACGCCGCACCTTGGCGCATCGACAGAGGAAGCGCAGATTAACGTGGCAGTTTCGGTAGCCGAGCAGATAGTCAACGCTTTAAAGGGTCTTCCTGTGAAAAACGCTATTAATATGCCCTATGTAAAACCTGATGTCATGCAGATAATAGAGCCGTATCTTCCTCTTGCTGAAAAGATGGGAAAGCTTGGCACGCAGCTCATGGGCAATTATGAAAAAGTTGAAATAACTTACAGCGGTGAAATCGCAGACAAGAACCTGGCCCCGATAACCCTTGCTTTGTTAAAGGGGTTGCTTGAACCCGTGCTCGGGTCGGCTGTGAATTATGTGAATGCTCCCACAATTGCAAAAGAGCGGAAAATAAAGGTCATCGAGAGCAAATCAAAGACTGCTGAAGGCTATCCGAGCCAGATATCTGTAAAGTTAAGCAAGAAATCCGAAGAAAAATTAGTGAGCGGCTCAATAATAGGCAAAGAACCGCGTATTATTCAGATTGACTCTTACCGCGTTGATGTAGTCCCCACGGGCTATATGATAGTGGCTAAACATGAAGACCATCCCAATATCATAGGACCGTGCTGCATGATACTCGGGAAGAACAATATCAATATCGCGGGAATGCAGGTGGGCAGGATTAAAATGGGCGGCGAAGCGATAATGGTGCTTAATGTGGACAGCGAAGTGGATGATGGGATACTTGATGAGATAAGGTCTGTTGACGGCATAATCGATGCCAGATTAGTGGTTTTATAAGTTATGAAAAAAAAAGCTCTTGAAATCATTCTATCCATTGCTTCTGTGGCGGTATTCATTATTTTAATTGCTGCTGTAAAGTTTGCCATGCCTGCATTAGCAGGTTATGGCTATACCGCCGCATTACTGGTATTTCTTGTGATTATGGGGACTGCTGGGTTAAAGCTTGCTGAAATCCCGGATAAATGAGATTAGAAAAAATTGAAGATGATTGACTAAATAAAGCTCATCATCCAAAGGCATTAAAAGACATAATATGAGTCTCAATCTTAAAAGGAGCATAGATAGAGCAATTGATTTGATGAACACATCTGCTGATTATGAGGATTATATTTCCATCAAAATCAAACCTGCTGAAGGAGGATGTTGTTGCTTCCATTGTTGGCCAGAGACATGGATTACTGTCAATAAATATATTTATCCGTGTGGACCAATTAAAGATGAAGGAGATGTCTTAATAGATAAAAACAATGTGAAATTTGTTTTAGAATGTCATGAAAGCGGGCCAGAAATTATTGTTTATCTCGGATTGGGTACTGCATCAATTGTTCTTGCAAAATCTGTTATTGATTTAATTACCACTTTGTTAAAGACTCGACAAAATGAGGTTCGTAATCGTTCAGGGAAATTTAAAATCATAAGGCGCAGCCAAATTAAAGGACAGGTGGAGGAAGAAGAAATTATGGAATTAGATTTACCTCTATCTGAAGATATAATCAAAAAATTAAATGATAATATCCAAAATGCGATTGAAAAAAAATGATATTCATATCGGTAACCAGATAAGAAAAATAAAAACTTCACCTACAGAAGGAATATTTTTATAACCTAAACACCAAATCCACATAAAAATGATAAAAATAATCGTCATCAACAATTACGGGCAAACATGCCACCTGATTCACCGTGCGGTGCGGGATCTGGAGCAGGAAGTGGAATTGATGAAGAACACTTCTTCCATAGAGGAAATACTCGCAAAAGAACCCGACGGCCTCATTCTCAGCGGAGGTCCAACACTTGAGCGCGCTGGTAATTGCAGCCTCTATGTCAAAGAACTCGACCTGCCGATTCTCGGCATCTGCCTTGGCCACCAGGTTATGGCGCAGGCTTACGGAGGCGCTGTAGGCAAAGGCGCTTATGGCGGTTATGCAGCAGTCGAGATAGAAGTCATCGAGGAAAACGATATTCTAAAAGGCATCGGGCCAAGAACAAAAGTGTGGGCGTCCCATGCAGATGAGGTGTGTTCCTTGCCTGCGGATTTCATAAAGCTTGCGCGCTCCAGTATCTGCGAGGTCGAAGCCATGAAACACAGGACAAAACCGCTGTACGGCGTCCAGTGGCATCCCGAAGTCTCTCATACCGAGCGGGGAAATGACCTTCTCAAGAACTTTTTTGAGGTTTGCCTGAACTACCGGTCAGTTGCATGACCGCATAGCTCAGTAAAGCAAAAAATGCTCCCGCAGCCATAACAGCTTTAAATGGTGTGGTTGGCAGTAACCATAACAATCTATGCAGCCCAAAAAAAGCCAACGCTTTCACTACAGCCGCATAATCATAATATTCAAGAATAGCACCGCCAACGAGGGAACCGATAATAGTTGCAAAGGCAATTGACGAATTAAGCAATCCTGCCGCAGCACCTTTTTCCTCGTTTGTTTCAATTAACTCACGCATTGAACCCACATACAGGAAGGAATAGGAAAAGGCAATCAATACCATTCCAGCAACAGCCTGGTAGTAAATCGTGAGCGGTATGAGAACAATAAAAGCAGCGGCTGAGAGCAAATCACCGGCATGAATGAGAGATGTGGTTTTGTAACTATCAAGCCTTCTCATAATGAAAAATTGCAGTGTCGGATTTAATGAATAAATTACCCCGACCCAGAAATCACTTGCCCCCAGGCTCACAAGGTATAAAGGAAAAATTACCCATACATTGTTCGCCCCAATCTGCCGCAGGAAAAATCCAAAATATATGTTCCAGTTCTTTTTCAAGATATCCCTGGAAAAATAATCCGCTTTCTTTTTTGTACCACTTACTTTCGCATCCGGCATGGTCAATGTGATCAAGAACGATGCTGCGAATAATATTGATGCGATTGAAAAAATCTGCCAGTAAACTGCTATTATTCCTGCAAGCAGATTTCCAACAGCCCAGCCCAGGGGCATGAAAGAGCTGAACTTCCCGATGCTGCGTTTCAGGTTGTAAACATAGAGCATAAGCACGGCAGGATATATCCCAACACTGAACCCGGCAAGGGCGCGAATAATAGCCAGGCTGAGCGGGTCGTATGCAAAAACCTGAAGGAAAAAAGTCACGGTTGCGCTTACGAAACCTGCATACAACAATGTCTTTGGCGAGTACGAATCCGCTGCCCTGCTGAAGATATATGTTGAAATGAATAACGCTGCCCCGTAAACTGCTCCTATTATACCGATTTCCGTACCCGAGGCGCCCAGGTTCTGTGCAAGTACTGGTATGAAAAGGTTGGACATCATCACAGCCGTGTTGATAAAAAGCTGGATTGCGTTAAGTCTCATTAAGAGTTTAATCCGTAACTCTCCTTTTTTTACGTAATACTCAAATCAATCCCAAGTTTCTCAATCAATAAACGCGTCTTTTTTGGAATCTCAGAGATTACCCAATTATCCCCTATCTTAACATTGAACACC
>CABMII010000114.1 GCA_902386255.1 uncultured archaeon | reverse complement strand
TCGGTGATGTTCCCGTTGTAGGTTATAACGAGGTATTTATCGTAACTCGTTACAACCATTGCCGACGGCTTCGGAGGATTGATGAGAAACATCCTCGTCGGGTAGTCAAGCGAGGTATGCAGCACTGCGGTTCTGGGCAAGTCATATACCGAAGTGTCCTGTATTATGCGCTTCATATCAAGGAAATCATCGTAGAGGCGGTTGAAATGACCAAACTCGGTCTCCTTGTTCCAGGCTGGCACACTATAGACCTGCAGCATGCCCATGAATGCTACAAAGATGGTAAAGACGAGTATAGCTCCTATTACCTCAGAAACCCCTTTTTCATCGCTGCATAATATTTTCATACCAGCCCCACGGCTAAGCTGAACGTCATGTAAGCAGCGAGCAGCATTATTATGCTGTGCTTCACCCCGGAAGCTATATTTCCCCCTGTAATCTCCCCTGCCATCAAGCCCGAGAAGAAGCCGTTCAAAAGCGCTGCGTGGAGCATCAGTTGCTTTATCTCACCGGCGCCCATGCCACTTCTCATGCCCAGAACGCCTCCTTCATTAGATAGCAGGGGCAGGAACGACCTTGAGAGAATCACTGCAATGAATAGAAAACAGAAAAACGCCATGTAGATTATGATCAGATAGACCGACGTTACCGACATCCTCGCCTGTTTGAGTTTTCTCTCGCTCTCAGCCTCCTCGGCAGCGATGTTCATGACCTCAGCTATGTTCCCGGTGGCTTCGCTCGCCTTCACTATGAGCAACACTATTCTCGTCATCGCAAGTGTGCGAACCCTTTGGCTCATACGCATGAGGGACACGCTGATAAGGTTCCCCCATTTCACCTCCCGCAAAACTTTTTTAACCTCGGTTGCAAGCGTGCCTGCTTCCGAGATAAGGGTCATCTCGATGGCTTTAACGAGCGTGAGACCTGCTTCGCTTGCGTTTGCAAGCTTCCTGAGAAACATGGGCATCTGGCTCTCGATATGATTTGTTCTGTAGCTCTTTGCCTCATAAAAAACCGCAAATGGAACCGTGGCTATGAGCGTCCCGAATAACATGTAGCGGTCAACTGCTTCAGGTTCAAATCCTGCCAGCCAGAGATTGTACAAGAAATAAAGCGCACCGATAAATAGTCCTATGTAAAGCGCTTTTTCAGGATGCAGATAAAAAAGTTTAAGAGGATTTTTTAACTCGATGAGCCTCTTCTTTTTTCGCAACTCCTGCCTGAACTTATCGGCTTTTTCAATGTCTGCTGCAATGACAGGGATGTCCTTGAACTGGCTGAGTTTCTTTTTATGAACAAAAGGCTCAGCTTTACCTGGGGCTGTTCTTGAGAGCGTGCTTATGAATATGAGAAATGCTAAGGAAGCGACAGGTATGACCCCGTAAACCACTGCATAAAGCACGTTGGTAAATCCGCTGCCTACCATTCCCATCACGATGCCGACTACTATCAAAAACATGGGACCGGCTACAAGCGCAACCACATATGCCTCCGATATCACGCCGAGCATCTCAAGAAAAAGCTTCTGTTCATTCTCAGCCTCTGCATGGTACTGCAAGGCTTTCCGCCTGAAGTATTCCACAATATCGCCTTTGCTGTTTACAACAGAAACAAGTCCTCTCAAAAACTCCTGCATCTTGCTCGACGGGGTTGTTTCGATAAGGCTCTGCATCGCCTCAAGGCTGCTTTTCCCGAACAGTTTCATATCCCTTACTATGCGCCCCAGTTCCAGAGCAGCTTCACCGTAGATGGCTGCATTCTTCCCGAGCGATGTGAGCGATTCGTTAAGGTTAAGCCCGCCCCTGCTCATGGCATACAGATATGTGGCTGCGTGCTGGATTGTGAGGTCGATGTGTTTTTTCCTGGTCGAGGCGATGAGATAGGGGTAATACATCAGCGCCTGTTTTGCAAGAACATAGGCAATAGCTGCAAAAACGAGGGGGATAAAAACGTAAGCGATAATTTCTTTTTCTCCTAAAATTCCGGGCTTGGTCTCCATAAAATCCCCGATGAACAGGTAAATTACAGCAAATCCAAGCAGCAGCCCCGCAAAAGAAGAGACTAAAGACAGCGTTTTTGCTCTTGCAAAGTAACTTCGCGGTGTTGATGGTATGCCGGCTTTCTGCAGAACAATATCAAAATCCTTTACCTCTTTGATTGCCCTTCCCCCGTAATCTTCCCGAGCACAGCCTCAGGATTTGTAAAATACCCCTGTATAAGCGAGAACACGTCGCTATATTTCTTTATGTTGTGCTCCGCCATGTATTCGAGAATCATGCGCCTCCTGTCAAGCTCTTCGCGCAGCTTCTCTTCGCTCCACCCCCTCTGCTCCATAATCCTTTTCAGGATTACCGACTCGCTCGTTTTATCGAACCTGTCCTTAACAGGGTCCCATCTGAAAACGTCTACCACTTTCAAAGTTTTCGTTTTCGGGTCGATTTCCTGCACCTCTGATATTACCTTGTTGCGGCGCACACGCTTGCCCTCGCCGGTGTACGTAAGTACCATAATGCACACGATGTCGAGCGCCTGGAACATCATCAGGGGTATGTTCATCGGCTCGTTCTGAAGCCTGCTCACCACCTCCTCAACGTCTGTGGCGTGCATTGTCGAATAGGTGGTATGACCTGTTGACATCGCCTGGAAAAGCGTCTGCGCCTCTTTGCCGCGTATCTCGCCGACGAGTATGTATTCAGGTCTCTGGCGCATCGCCTGCCTGAGGAGCCTGTACATATCGATCTCGCCCTCCCTGCCCAGTTCGGGTATCCTTGTGAGGTTGGGGAGCCAGTTCTCATGGGGGAGGCGAAGTTCGCGGGTATCTTCTATGCTCACTATCTTGGCTGAAGGCGGGATGAACAGCGAGACTGCGTTGAGGGCAGCAGTTTTTCCTGACGCAGTGCCGCCTGCGAATATCAGGTTCTTTCGGTTTTCCATGCACAGCCACAGATACGAGAGCATCTCCCTGGAGAAGGTGTTTGTCTCTATCAGATCAACGGGAGTGAACGGCGTCTCCCTGAATTTACGTATGGTGAAGGAGCTGCCTTTCGTTGAGATATCGCTCATGTACGAAGCCTGGAGCCTTGAGCCGTCGGGGAGCCTTGAGTTGATGAGGGGGAATGCTCTTGATAATGTCTTCCCGCTCCTCTCTGCGAGCACAAGAACAAGGGTGTCAAGCTCGTCTTCGTCCAGAGAAACGTTGCTCTTGATGTTCTGCTGGTATTTCCTGTGATACACGTATATGGGTATGCCGTAGCCGTTGCAGGAGATGTCCTCCACGTTGGGGTCTCTCATGATGGGGTTTACTTTCCCGTATCCCACTATGTTCCTCTGGATGTAGTAGGTGATTTTTGCAAGGGAGCTATCTTCAACCTGCACTTTGTAGTTTTTGATGAGTTCGGCAATCTTCCTGCCCAGAAATTCCGGTTTGTCTTTGTCCTCAGGTATATCGTAGAGCGAGAGCAGGTGCGTCATATCTTCGTAGACCTGCTCAAGCAGCGCTCTCTCGAATTCGGTCAGGGCTTCTTCCACGACGCTGTAGGAGTAAGACCCCTGCCCGTCATCATAGGTTATGGAGATGTATGCATGAGGCTCCTGCACCACATATCTCTCGATTTCCTTAATCCCCATGGCAGTTCCTCCGCTTATAGTAATATTATTTTTGAGTTATATAATAGTTGCTGTTGGGCGTCATTCAGAAAACTATATCCCCGATTACCTGCAATTTATTTATATATGCAGCCTGAGGATATTGAGAGGGAGCTGGTAATTTCAACACTTCGGAAAATATACTGGATCGAAGCCCGCATGGAAGAACTGCTGCTGTGGGAGACCTTAATAGAATCAGGCGGCGAAGCGAAGCAAGCGCTCGATACCCTGATAAGGGACTCGGAAAAGCACAGGATTCTTATCGGGGACTGGTTAAACAGGCTCGGAATAAAGCTGCCTGAATCGCCGCCGGCAGGTTTATCAACGAAAGCCTTCGATTTCAGCGGGAAAGAACTGCCTGAGATGTGGAAGGAGATACTAAAATACGAGATACTTATGAAAGGGCAGTACGAAAACCTTCTGGATGCAGAGTGCGAACCTGGCATCAGGTCATTAATACCCAAGGAGAAGGAGCGGGAAGAGTTCGTATCGCATATCAAAGAGCTGATAAACACTGAGAGTACGCATATGGAGTTATGCAGGCAGAGCATGGGAGCGTTCAGGCGGATAATTGGCAAATAAGGGGATGCCTAATGTCGTATTCAATTCTACCGCCCAAGAAGCCTGCACGTCTTGCACAATGCTTCACTGCCGGGCTCACCGCATTTTTCGCACTGCAAAACCTGTGTGCCCGGCGGATTCAATACCTTCGTGATTGCTTCAAATCCGCCAAGTAGAGAGTATTTTGTACCTGGATGTTTAACCTCATAATTGTTAATCATTTCACGTATCTCGTTCCGGAGCGCTTCGCCCGAATATGGGCACTCATCCGTGCTCACAGGGAGGTTATTGAGGAATCCGTAAAGTGCAACTTCTTTTTCAGGAATGCTTCGAAGTGGCTTTATCCGGAGTACCATGCCGGGCTGGATTGCATCAGGAAGCATTCTTTTCATCCTGTCCACATCCCCCCTGAGGTAATTCATCAAAATGGTCTGGGATTCATCATCAATATTATGGCCTGTAGCGAGCTTGGTTGCCCCGAGTTCCCGTGCGGCTTTATTCAAAATGTTTTTGCGAAGCACTCCGCATAATGTACACGCCGCATGTTCTTTTTTCCCTGCAAGTTCATCAAGCGTGATACCAAACCCATCGTAAAACGAGCTGACCTTAAGGGGAATTCCCAGTTCCTCTGTAAGCTTTTGTGCATGTTTTATCGTATGCTCCCTGTATCCAATGATACCTTCATCAATGGTGATTGCTAAAAGTTCAATATCAGGTCGATTCTTGAAAATCTTGTGCAATATATAGAGGAGGGCAATGCTGTCCTTTCCCCCGCTTAATGCAACTGCTATCCTGTCATTTCGCTCAACCATTTTGAACTTTCGGATGTCGCGTTTTATTTTTCTTTCCACATCCTCGATAAAATGAACTTTACACAGGTGGGCATTTGAGTATTTCTGGTAAACGATAGCGCTTTTGCTGCATCTCTGGCATTTCATGTTTTTTGTGTAAACGTTAAACCTTTATTAATAATTGCCCAATATGCGACTTTATAGTAAGCTATTTATTGTATCAAATCATCACAAATATTAGAAAAGGCCAGAATAAAAAACGGGTTCTCTGTTCTGTCTTGAAATGGATAGGTAATTTATAACAACGGTGGAAAACGAAAAATGTTTTCAAAAAAAGCAAAATCACAACCCTGCTGGCATAGATTTATAGCTATATCTTTATTTTTTATTTATTTCATATTATTGGCTGCTCCAACCGGGGCGGTCGGCTTGGATGGTCTTAATAATTCTTGCGTAGATTGTCATAAAAAATTATCCCCCTTTACGGATGAGCAGAGCCGTTTTAATGAAATAAGGCTCAACCATACCGAGAGAAATATCTCCTGCTCTCTTGAATGCCACGAAGACGTCATCCGTAAAAGAGCTTCTGACAATTTCCAGCAGTGGTCCGATTCAGCTCATTCAGAATATTATGTCACCTGTGATGCCTGCCATGGCGGGGACCCGACTGCAATAACGGAAGCAGGTGCTCATGCTGCAATGAAAAACGTAAGCGACCCAAACAGTTCTATTTATTTTAAGAATATTCCTGATACCTGTGGAAAATGCCATGCAGAAGAGCTTGACCATTTCAAGAATACCATGCATTACCAGAGACTGAGGGCTGAATCCCGTGCCCCTTCGTGCATTACATGCCACCAGCCGCACACGTTCAAGGTACTCAAAGCAGCGGAACTTACCACGGTGTGCAGTGTTTGCCACAATCAGAAGGACAATATTGCAACCCCCACCGTCCCGAATGACGCAAAGCAGGCACTTGAAAAGCAGAACGAATTGCAGGGAGAGATTCTAAATGCAAAAAATATTGTAGCTCAGGCAAAAGCAAAGGGTATGGATGTCTCCACAGCCCAGATGGATGTAGATGCAGCTGTCGCAGTTATGAATAATGCTCCATCCCTATGGCATGGATTTAATCTGAAGGACTTTGACACGCAAATCCAGAGCGGTATAGACTATGCAAAAAAAGCTGAATATATGGCATCCGATGCTGAACCAACCGTGCCGCGCGCTCCCGGCATAGGAATAGCGTTCGTGTTGGGAATTTTCGCACTATTGTACTTAATAAGAAAAAGGTGAGTTGCGCGATGGATAACATATCACTTACATCGGTTGCTAAGAACTGGATTTCAAGAAATAAGCTAACAATCGTAATCGTATTAATCGTCCTCGTTTCCACGATGTTTGTCGTTACTGAAAAGATGCTGGAAATAACAGAAAATCCTGCATTTTGCGGAAAGAATTGCCATATAATGAGACCTTATTACGACTCATGGCGAACTTCGTCGCATAGCGATGTTCGATGTGTTGAATGCCATTATGAACCTGGATTGATAGGGCATTTAAAAGGTAAAATCAACGGGCTTATGCAATTTTACAGTTATGAAACCACGGTTGAAGAATATTCTGGGAAATTATATGCTAAAGTGATGGATAAAAATTGTCTAGTCTGCCATGAAAAGCGCATCTTTTCCTCCAATGTTAGTTTTAATGGAATCAATTTCAGCCACAGTAATCATCTGCTTGAATCAAAACGGGGGATTTCATTGACATGCACAAGCTGTCACTCCATGCTTGTCATAGGTATGAAAGAGCATCAGTCAGTCACAGACCCATCGTGCAACCAGTGCCATCCTGGCATTGTCAGGACGGATCTTGGACATATTGTGGTGACAACATCAACCTGTTTTACCTGTCATTTCAGGGACGTGCCCGGTAATACCTCAATATCGGGATGTCCATCATGTCACGGACCGCCAAAGGAAATGACACAAAACAATTATACAAACTTTAATCATACGAGCCATCTGGACCGGGGTTATGTATGCCTGACCTGCCATACAAATGTTTCAACTGGAGCAAACGACATAGTTCCGAAGGATAAATGCTATTCATGCCATAATATCCCGGCAAGGGTGGAAAAATACGGCGATTTCAGTTTAGTACATACGACGCATGTCACGAACAATAAGATCGCCTGCTATAACTGTCATTCAGATGTCAAGCACACTCCGACTATAAAAGATAATCTATGCGCGAACTGCCATAGTAATGAGCATCCTGCAGACTGGTTGAAGATACATAAGACACAGGTTTTGATAGGTAAGGTCTGCAGCGATTGCCATGAGCCCAGCTTCTGCGCAGATTGCCATGCCACTGGAGTAGCCAGCGGTAAAACAGGAAAGTAACGCGAGTAATCCGGGATTGCTTTCCCAACGCCCGCAAATTCATTGAAAATTATCTCCATGCATCCAGGAAATATCTACTCTGCCCAGCGTTGCGGTTTCGCTTATGCACAGTCATAACCTCCTCACATGCGGATTGAGCACAGGCGCGGCCTCCAGCAGCGCCTTCGTGTAAGGATGCTTCGGCTTTTCAAAAATCTCCTCAACCTCTCCCTCCTCCACAATTTTTCCAGCCTTCATCACTGCAACCCTATCGCATAAATATCTTATCACCGCCATGTTATGCGCAATAAAAAGATAGGACATCTTATACTCCTCCTTAAGCTCTGTCAGCAGGTTCAGTATCTGCGCCTGGACTGAGATATCAAGCGCGCTGACCGGCTCATCCGCTATTATAAGCTTTGGGCGCAGCGCCAGCGCTCTTGCTATGCCAATCCTCTGCTTCTGTCCCCCGCTGAACTCATGGGGATATCTGGAGTAATCGCCTGCCTCAAGCCCCACTTCATTAAGAAGTTCCTCGACTCTTTTCATTCTTTTCCTCTCATCCTCCATACCATGGATAAGAAGCGCCTCACCAATGGAATTCCCCACTGTCATCCTTGGGTCAAGCGAAGCCGATGGGTCCTGGAATATCATCTGCACCTCCCTACGATATTTTTTCATCTCACCACCCTTCAATGATAAAATATTCATACCTTTAAACAAAACCTCCCCTTCAGCAGGTTCCTCAAGTCTAATTATGACTTTGCCAAGCGTGGTCTTCCCGCAGCCGGATTCTCCCACAAGCCCCACGGTTTCCCCTTCATTAATATCGAGGGATATACAATCTACAGCCTTTATAATGTCCGAATGCCTGGAAAGGAATCCCGTCTGTACGGGGTAGTATTTCTTAAGCTTTCGAATCTCAAGGAGCTTCTCGCTCAAATCCTCTCCCCCTGTGATGCTTTTATTATATCCGCAGAACCGCGGAAAAGGCATGCTGAAAAATGTCCATCTTCAACCTCTTCTTCCGGCGGCACAACCCTGTAGCATATATCCTGTGCAAACCTGCATCTCGTATGGAAAACACAGCCCGAGGGAGGATTTATGAGACCCGGAATCTGCCCGGCTATAGGAATTAGCTTTTTCTTTTTAACGATATCGGGTAAAGAGTTCAGCAAGCCGATGGTATAAGGGTGCCTGGGATTTTCGAAAATCTGCCAGACAGATGCTTTTTCCATAACCCTGCCTGCGTACAACACCACCACCCTATCCGCGATCTCTGCCACTATTCCCAGGTCGTGTGTTATGAATATCATGGACATCCCCCTTTCTTTTTTTAAGTCCATAAGAACCTTGAGGAAAAGGGCTTGCGTGGTGACATCAAGAGCAGATGTTGGCTCATCTGCTATCAGTATCTCAGGGTCACAGGCAAGAGCCATCGCAATCATTACCCTCTGGTTCATGCCTCCGCTAAGCTCATGTGGATAGCTAAAAAGTCTTTCTTTTGGAATGCCCACACGTTCAAGAAGCAAAAGCGTCTTCTCTTTTGCTCCCTTATCCGATAGATTAAGGTGAACTTTCATCGGCTCCATAATCTGCTCGCCGATGGTGAGCACAGGGTTGAGGGATTCCTTTGGGTCCTGGAATATCATGGCAATCCTCTTTCCCCGGATATGCCTTAACTGCCGGGGCGTGTACTGCCTCAGGTCTTCCCCATCCAGCATCACCTCTCCACCTATTATCCTTCCCGGGGAATCAACAAGCCCGAGTATGGATAATGCAGAAACCGTCTTTCCTGAGCCGCTCTCCCCGACAAGACAGAGCACCTCGCCTTTCCGGAGGTCAAAGCTGACATCATCAACAGCCAAAACAGTTCCCCTGCGTGTGAAAAAATAAGTTTTGAGCCCCGCTACCTCAAGTATGTTCATAATTCGCTCCTCGGGTCGAAAGCATCCCTCAAGCCATCGCCAAGGAAGTTGAAGGAAAGCACGGTCAGGAAGAGCATTATACCGGGTTCGACTGCCACCCACCACGTTGTTTCGAGGTTGTCCTGTCCTGCGTTAAGTATTCTGCCCCAGCTCGCCACCGTGGGGTCTCCCAAGCCTATGAAACTGAGAGCAGCTTCTGCCAGGATAACACCGGGTATCGAGAGAGTGGCTATTACGATCAATGTGCCCATCACATTGGGAATGAGATGGCGGAAGATTATCCTTGTATCACTGGCACCAAGCGCCCTGCTTGCAAGTACGAACTCACGCGTACGAAGGGAGAGAGCTTCGCTTCTCACTATTCTTGCTGCCCCTGTCCAGCCGGTCACACCGATTATCAGTATTATAAGCGTGAGGTCAGCGCCGAATATGAACACTATGAACACGAGGAGAAGGAAGAACGGGAACGTCATCATGATATCTGTGAATCTCATAAGTACGTTGTCAACCGCGCCTCCGAAATAAGCCGATGAAACACCGATGACAGTACCTATCATGAGGGCGATGAACGTAGCAACAAGACCAACTTGGAGAGATACTCGTGCACCCGACACTATCATCGCCAGTATGTCCCTGCCTTTATCGTCAGTACCCAGCGGATGCTTCCACGTACCCCGGATTTCAGCATTCCGCAGGCTTCCCGTGTCCCTGTCATAGACAGACTGGCTTGTTGTGAAACCCAGTGGGGGCAGGTTCTTCTCCTCGAAGTTTACATAGTTCGGGTCTGCGGTGAAAAAAGGTCCAGCAATAGCAAGTATTATAAGGAATACGATGAAAAATAATCCAAGCATGGCAAGCTTATTTTTCCTTGTCCTTTCCCAGTAATAAAGCGTAAGCCTCTGGTTTCGGTAGAGAGGGTAAACGAAATAGAAGAGCATAAAAACCGAGAAAAAAACATAGAAATAACCAAGCGGCGGTAGTAGTTTTTCTTTCAATGCAAACTGGTCGAGCGCCATGGTGGCTATTATGACGGAAATTACTATGGCGAAAAGTAGGTTTCTTGAAATTTTATACATATCTCACCCTCGGGTCAAGAAAGGTGTAGGCAATATCGGTGAGAAGGTTGAAGATGAGCGTCACCATTGCTCCTATCAGCGTTACAGCCACAACCACTGCATAGTCATCCGCAAATATGGCGTTGAAGGATATCCTTCCAAGCCCCGGAATCCCGAAGATGATCTCGGTGAGATATGCGCCTCCGAAGACCACGCCGCTTAAGTCCAACATGATTATCGTTATTACAGGCAGCATAGCGTTCCTGAACACATGCTTTAAAATCACAGTCCGCTCAGGCAGCCCTTTTGCCCTTGCCGTCCGGACGAAGTCCTTGCGCAGGTTGTCAAGCGTTGCTGAGCGCACATACCTGCTGTAGCCCGCGAGCATGCCTGAGCCGAGGGTTATTACAGGCAGCGTCATGGCTTTCAGGTTTCCGAGGCTGAAAAGAGGAAGCGAGGTGTCGTAGTATGTCTTGAATAACCCGAGCTTTACAGAGAATACCAGGATGAGCATTATGCCAAGCCAGAAGTTGGGGATGGAAATGCCCATGAAGGAAAAAACCGTGACTGCATAATCTGCTTTTGTATGCTGTTTGACAGCTGAATAAATGCCAATGCTAACGCCTATCAAAACAGCAAAAACCGTGCTTAAAAAAATAAGCTCGAATGAATAAATCCAGTGTTTTGATAATAGTTCGGTAACAGGCAGGGAAGTGCTCAATGACCAGCCAAGGTTGCCGTGGAGAAGGTTTGAGATGTAATCCACATACTGGAGGTAGAGAGGTTTGTCCAGTCCGTATCTTGCATCTATGGCTGCCTGCACCTGCGCAATATCCCTGACCCTGCCGGAGGCTGCGATATTGGCAAGGTATTTATCTGCTGGCGAGCCTGGTCCGAGGCGAAGGAGAAGGAAAGTTATTGTAAGTATGCCCCATGCGATTAACAGGGAATAGACAAGTCTCCTTGCGATATATCCGCCCATGGAGGCTTTTTTTCCCGCCATCCTATTCCTCAAAATACCAGAGATAGGAGTTATAGCCCATGCTGATGCCTGGCTCGATGCCTTTCACCTTCGCTGAAATACCTATATTACTCTGCGGGAATGCCAGGAAGTCTGCGGGCAGGTCTTCTGATATCAGGGTTGAAAGCCCGGCATATATCCCTTTTCTTACACTGGTATCCAGGGCTTCTTTGGACTGAGCCTTCTTGAAGAGTTCATCAACTTTGGGATTTGAATAGCCGAACATATTGAGACCTCCGTCCGAGCCAAATACAACAGAGGAACCGGAAGGCGCATTCAAGTCAGTACTGAAACCTATTATGCACATATCCCACGGTTTCTCACTCACTGCACCGGCACCATTATTGAATCCCGATGCTTTGTTCCCGGGCGCCTTATTCTTCATATACTGGTCAAGCATCGTTGTCCAGGGCAAAAGCCTGATTTCGACATCAACACCTATACCGGCAAGCTCCTGCTTTACGAGGAAAGCGATTGATTCCCTTACCTTGTTGCCTGAGTTTGTGATTATGGAAAGTTTAACCGGGTTTCCTCCGGCATCAAGAAGCACGTTATCTTTTTGCATATAGCCAGCAGACGCAAGTTTTTTCTTCGCTTCTTCCTTGTTATATAATGCTCCCACTCCGAATTGCCCCAATCCCGTCTCCACGAACCAGGGCGAAGGGCGCGGAATGAAACTGAATGCAGGGTCTGCGAAGCCAAGGTATATGGACTGGATCAGGGAATCCTTGCCAATGCTCATGGCAAACGCTTCCCTTACCTCTTTCTTCCTTAAGCCCTCCCAGCCGTTCTTCCTGAAGTTCCAGAAAAGAGCCTCATAGCCATTGGTGGGATTTGTATAAACATCGATTCCCTTCATCCCCTTGAACTTACCCACCTGCAGAGGGTCAAGAGTAGTGGAAGTGATGTCCCCGGCTTCGAGCGCAGCCTGCCTTGCCGCAGGCGTCCCGAATATCTTTTCAATGTATTGTTCAAAGAATGGCGCGCCGTTTTCCTTGCCAAGGTAGTAATCAGGATTTCTTTCCACCACGAACTTGTCGTTCCTCACCCATTCCACGAACCTGTACGGACCGAGGTTACCGGTGTATCTAAGGTTATTCAGCTCATCAGCCTGCGTAAAGGCATCCAGATTCCCTTCGTATTTCTGCGCTATGTGCTTCGGGTATGCCCACAAGTCCGTGACCCTGTAAAAGAAATCAGGATACACTGTCTGCCTTCTGAACTGGTAGGTCTGCCTGTCCACAGCCACAATATCCACGTACTGCTTTTTGCCGTTGACGATTTCCTGGTAGTCGTCCTTGTAGTTGAAGGGAAGCCAGTCTGACAAGAGCAGGTTCTTAAATGTATAGACGAAGTCCTCGCTTGTAAGCGGCTTTCCGTCACCCCAATAGAGGTCGTCCCTCAGTACCAGGGTATAGGTCAGCCCATCCCCGGAAACTTTTACCGGTTCTGCAAGCCACCGCAACTGGACGTTGAGATTATTGTCATAGGTTATCAAGCCGTCCATTGTGAGGCTGACATAATTAAGTGAGGCGTTGTCAGCTGCAAGAGCCCAGTTGAGAGTCTCAGCATCGCCCGCAGAGGCGCCGTCTATATATGTTCCCTTGACCGGATGCAGTCCAGAAGGGAGGGTAACATTCTGTGGTGCCTCTTTTTGCTTCGAAAGACAACCGCTTAAACCAATGCCCAAACCTGCATACAACCCTGCTCTGGCACAGATCTTTAGAAATTCACGCCTGTTGAGGTGCATGTATTAGTAGGGGAAATGGGGATTAATAAAATTATCGCTCAAGATATATATTCGGAAGCATACCGAATTAAAAAATTATTTCTTAAATGTAATTTTCTCGCTTTTCTCATTCATCTGTCTCATTATCTCTTCATACTCAAGTGGATGTTCATGTTTCATCTGTTCCTCCGAGAGGTTGCCCGTAATCCATGCTTTTGACATCGGGAAAACCTCAGGGCTGTAATGAACATTCCACCAGTGGACTATGAAAATAAACAGGGTTGCCAGTAATGCCTCGTCGGTATGAATAAGGGTTGACAGATGCACATATGCAAAGGGAATATATTCCATAGCAACAAAAGGAAACATCATAATAAGTCCGGTAACACAGAGCATCACCATTCCCCAGAAGGCGCCCCAATAATCGAATTTTTCCTTCCAGCTATACCTTCCGAATTTCGGATGCTCCGCCTTCCCGACATAGAATAGTATTGTCTGCCAGAAATCCTGTACATCTGTTAAAGTCGGCCACACTTTGCGCTCAAGCATCGATTCTCTATCAATAAAGACATGGTAAACGACATGATAGACGCCCAGAACAACCATTACGATGCCTGCAGTATGGTGTATAAGTGTCCTCATTTCAAATCCGCCCAGTAGATTTATGATTACTGGAGACCACCAGGCATCAGGGAATTTAAGAGGCATTCCACTTATCACGAGGGTCATGAATGACCCTATCATTACCCAGTGCTCTAGAAGTTGATTGAAAGTAAACCGTTTAAAGAAAACTTCTTCCATAGTATTATCTCCTCTTAACTCAGAGTCCGAAACCTCAAGTAAGTTTTGTCCGGGCATTTTTACCATCTCTTGTGGATTTTAATCCGTGAGAAAAAATCCAAAATGACCATGCCTGCAAAGATGCCGATGACCCCAGTTGTTAATATCTTGAAAAACAATGCTATCCAGTAAGCAAGATCGAATGGGCCGAGGTAATAATCTTTCATCTGCGGTTCCAGGCTTGTTTTGTTGAAAACAAGCTCCGCTGTATGGAGTGACTCTTTGTCATGGACAAGTCCTGAAGCTATCTTGACATCAAAATTGGCTCCAGGATGGCAATTCGGCTTGCCGCATGTCTTGGGAAGATTTTCGGGGTACGTGCTGGAATTGGGGTCTGTTGTTGCTTTTGTATTGTGGTTGCCATGGCAGTCTGCGCAGGTGGCGACCACCGTGTAGCCGTTGCTCAGTGCCCGCCAGTGGAACGATTCCTTATACGTATCAAACCTATCGGTTTTAATACCGTAATACCATGCGCTCATCATCTCCTTGTTCGAGTGGCATTTAGCGCATGTTGCAGGACTATTCTGGCGGTTTGCAGATGAGTTCGGATCGGATATTGCCCTAATTTCATGGATTCCATGGCAGTCTGTGCAGGTTGCAGCATCAGTATGACCTTTTTGGATCTGTGCCCAGTGAATACTTGTCTTATAATCCTTTGCTTCCTGGGGATGACATTTTGAGCAGACATCTGTTATATTACTCCTGCTTGGCCTTCCGATAAAATTCCCAGACATCACGCTGTAGGATATCACAGAAGAGTTCGACAGGTCATTCCCCCCGTGACAATCAGCACACGTAAAACCCTTTTGGTAATGAATATTGTTCCTGAATTGGGATACCACCGTGGTATGGCAATGATAGCATGAAATATCTTCCTGTGCAGACCCAACCGAAGTGAATAATGAGATCACAAGTATAAAAATCAATACAAATTTATTATTCAATAATAAATACAGGGTTTTTCCTGGGGACAACATTTGATATACCTTGCCTGATATTCCTATCCTTAATTCTATCCTTTTTAGTCCCGTTTTTGATTGTATTACTCTCTTACCTGATACTTTATATAATTTGTCGTTTTTTTTATCATTATTTAATGTGTTCATTAGGCGAAAGTTGAATATCCATAATTTAAATAAACCGTGGGACTATCCTGAATCAATCGCATTATATGATGAAAACCGAAGAAATTGAAAAAGAGATACAATCCATAGCATCTTTCCCGGATGAGAAATTCATAGAGATAATCCGTGAAGTTGGATTCGAATGCGATTGCTGCGGTAAGTGCTGTACCAGCGAGTTCAACGACCATGTATTTCTCCTGGATGACGATACAGAAAGATTGATTAAGAATCGCGGCAGCGGTAATCTTCGCCCTGCGCCTTATTTTGATCTTTGCGATAATCTCGGGCGATTTTATGTAATGGGTTACGCCCTCAAAAATAAACCGGGAGGAGATTGCATATTCTATACAGGCGGAAGGTGCGAACATTATGCGATTCGACCTGATATTTGCAGAATATTCCCTTATATGCTGCACAGGGAACCGGATGAAAAGGGAAACATTGAGTTCAGGCAGGTGGGCGGTTTAAACAGGCACGGACTATATCATAGTGATATAAGCGACGATACGTGCAAAGAAATATTGAAAACCGTAAAAAAATATGAATCGGATTTCCTGAGGCAAAAACTTGGGTTTATACGTGAAATAGAAAAACACTTCAAAAAGAATAATCTCAAACAAAGCCGGCAGATGTATGACAGGATGATGAGGGAGTACGAGAAGGGTAAAGACATTGAGGTTTATGTATTCTTCAGGGGAGCATTTAAAAAAGAAATAATTTCCAAACACATTATTAACCCGTAAAACAAAAGGGCTTCAATTATTACAGGTAAATACACATGCCAAAAGAATGCGATTATTGTGGTTTCAGGGACCCGCTGCCGTTTACATGCAAGTTTTGCGGCAGGACATATTGTTATAACCACCGACTTCCAGAATCGCATGATTGTGCCGGGCTTGCATCTTACAAAGAGCGCGTTCGTGAAAGTGGAAAATTGTACCAATATGAACCCGAATTAATTCCAAAAAAACAGTATGGACATCGTTTTAATACATTATCCAGAGTTGTTTCGATAATAAAAAGCAATTATTCGCTTACAATTTTAACAATAGCTGTCATATCTTTCTTTTTACAGTACATTATTCCTGAATATACCTCCTACCTGGCTCTTTACCCCGCGGCTATACTCGCACGTCCTTGGATTCTTGTCACACATATGTTCCTCCATGCAAATGCAATACATCTCTTATTTAACATGATGTTCTTATTCTTTTTCGGGCCCGAGCTTGAGCGCAGGATAGGTGGAAAACGGTTCCTTGCTGTATTTTTTGCTTCAGGAATTGTTGCAGCGATAGGCTATTCACTTTGGACTCTCTTTGTCCTGAATGATCCTTTTGCCTCCGCAGTCGGGGCAAGCGGGGCGTTAATGGGGATATTTGCCTGCCTTGCAGTTCTCGCCCCGCATATTCAGGTGTATATTTACTTTATACCTATGAAAATTGCATATGCATTGATCTTTTTTGCCCTGCTTGACCTCCTTTTTTTCAGTTCTGGGGATGCGATTGCGCACAGTGCACATTTGAGCGGGGTAGTTGCGGGGCTGGTCATTGGCAACCATATCAAAAAGACCGGAAATTATATAGGTTATTGAACTTGTCCGACTTCTTTTGGCCCGACTACCCGCGTATTAGAGTCACTGTGGTATTCGTAGGTTTTGTTCCCAGCCTCTAGTATTATACGAAATCCTGGCGTGAGCTCCTGTTCATACACCGTTTCTTTCTCCGGATAACCAAGACTGGTATCACGCCAGTTCACAAGTTCCTGCCTGACCAATTTTACTTCCACGGTGGTGATATTCAATCGCTGCGCAAGGTCTTTTTTTGCAATATCTACAACAGATGAATCAGGAAAGATGGAATTGTTAGAAACCGGTTCATGCTTTACATTTATACAGCCTGAAACAAGAAGCATCACAAACAGGAGCGCTGGGATTTTCATAAAACTGTAATATTGTCATGGATATTAAATAATATATTGTAATGGCAGTACCCAAGATAACCTGAGGTGCCAGCATACTTTCAGAGCTACTTTAACCAGCCCCGCCTGTAGAAAGCATATGCTGTCAGGGACATTATGAATATCTCAAGGAAAAATATCTCGGGGAGCCGGACTTGATATGGGCTGTCTATCAGGTTCTCTCCAAAGAGCCCGCTTATAATTGAGGGAATAAGGCCGAGGCTTGTGATCACCGCGAGTATCCTCATTACCCTGTTTAATCCTACCGATACTGTATTTATACGAAGATCGATCAATGATATAAGATTATCCCTGATGGTGTTCGATGTCTCGGACAGGTAAACTGATTCATCGTGGAGAATGCCAAAGAGAGAATGATACTCATCCCCTGAGCCTGGCAATATTTTCCTCGTTCTTATAACCCCCATCACCTGCTTAAAATGCAGGAGATTGCCGTGGATTTTCTGTATCTCTTTCTTAAAGTAGAATGACCTTTCAAGGAACGTGTGCATCTGGCCCACAGGAAGTTCTTCAAGTGCTGTTATATTTTGCTCCATCGACCGCACTATCTCTTCATAATCATTGATTTTCCTGCTGAAAATCGAATATAAAATCCTTACAATGAAATCATCATCCTTCACCGCCAGGCCATCGCCGCTTATCAGATCAAATAGCTCGCTTTTTTCACTGGAAATGGTGATGATATAGTTATTGTCCCATGAGATGAGCAGATTATTTCTCTGGATGCGGATATCCGCACCATCTGATTGCAGTTTTGAGTCCCGGATGAAGATGGTGGTGAAGTTCTTGAAGAAATCGATCTTGGGGTAGGATTCCTTAATGATTTTGCTTTCCAGAACGACTTTTGGGATTTTGAGGGTGTCGCTTAGAAAATCAAGATCAAGCTCCGAAACTTCCTGCATATCGATCCAGGTATGCCCCTGAGCGGCAATATAGCGGGCGATATCTTCCTTTGCTGCATCTTTTATGACCCCGCCATCCACGAGAATGTTGATTTTCATCCGTGAGACAAGCGGCGTGACTTTCTCCGCTGGTCTTAACGGGACCGCTCTTTTGACAGTCCTGCCGGTCACAGCAAATATCCTAGTAACCCTTAACAATCTGAGCAATGGAGAAGACCTGCCAATCACTCCCAGAGGAATCCACGGAATGAAATCCGAAGCGGCAAGAATAACAATCAGAAGGTCGATAATGTGCCAGGGGTTCGTAGCATATTCCTTCCTGGAATCTGCCACGTACAGCTTTAAGAAGTACTCAAGAATGAACATCGCAAGGATGGTATCTCTCACTATCCTGAAGAATGCCATCATGAACTGTGAGAAGGTAAAAAGGAAAGGCAAAAAAATAGCCGGTATCAGTACCAGCGCAAGCACTATCATCAGGTGGTCAGTGAATATCTGGTATACGGGCTCCCTTAGTTTACCACGCAGCCCTCCGGATTGCATAAGATTACATTATAATGTCTTATAAGAAATACTCTTGGTAAAAGGCATACCTGCTATCTTTTCCTGAATGGCAATCCTATTCAATCGTATATGTGACCTGCACGGAAAGCGACACCTCTGATTCACCTGGCTGGATTGGTGTGGCCTTTTCAGCAAAACCCACAGCAAGAGGTTGCGGGAATCCTCCCTCGCTGATAGACGTTGAGCTTACACCGGTTATTCTTACCTTCAGGCTCTCTGCAAGCTTATCCGCCTTTTCTCTTGCATCCGTTACCGCCGCTGCGAGAAGTTCATCGCGAATTTGTTTTTGTTTTTCCTCGGATACCAGGAAGGATATGCCGTTTACCTGGTTAGCCCCCGATGCCACGGATTTGTCTATGATGTCGCTCAAATTTCCAACCATCATGGTATTAACAATTACACTGTTGGAAGCAGAATAACCGGTAATGTTCGGTGCGCCTCCGTCCTTGGGATAGCTGTACACGGGCTGGATGGAGAAAATGGATGTCCGGATTTCATTGTCTTTAAGTCCCTGGTTTTTAAGCGCACCGACCACGGCATTCATAAGGACGGCGTTCTTATCCGAAGCCTCTCTGGCGGAAGGCGCCTCTGTCAGGACCCCGAGGTTTATGGATGCCTTATCAGGCACAACAAATGCCGACGCTGACCCTGAAACCGAAAGTAGCTTTTGCCCCGGGGCGGTAACGTTGAATAACTTTACTCCAGCCGAGCCAGCTACGGCAACACTGTATAACCCGGCGGCCATTACAACAATGGCTATCGAAAGAACAACTATTATAACGTATAATTTATTGTCTGATGTTTCTTGTGACATAAAACCCCTGATTTATAAGATGAGTTTTTTAATTTATAAATCTTCTGTATAATGTACAATGAAACACGTGTTGGGCGGATGGCACGGATTGAACGCAAATAGCTTATTCTTCCCTGAATATCTCAGGAACAATCCTGCTTGCAACCTCGCGATAAGCAGCAACAAGGTCTCCCTTATCAAACCTGAACACATCCTTATCAAGGGATTCGCCTGTTGTTTTATCCCAGAACCTGCATGTATCACATGAAATCTCATCAGCCAGGACTATTTTGCCCTTGCGCCTCCCGAACTCAAGTTTAAAATCAGGAAGCAAAAGATTTCTCTCATCCAGATAGTCCAGAAGTATTGAATTAATAGAAAGTGCAAGTTTCCGTATCTTTGTGAGTTCAGCCTTCGTCGCAATCCCAAGCGCCAGCGCAATGTCTTCATTAATCATCGGGTCGCCGTATTCATCGCTCTTATAATCGAAAAGTAAAATCGGGGGGTCAAGTTTCTGCCCGGTCTTGAAAGGATATTTCCTGGTAAGAGAACCGGCTGCAATATTCCTCACGATTACTTCGATCTTTATGATATCTACTGCATCTACGACCATCTCCGTTTCTGAGAGCATGCTGTCAAAATGCGTTTTAATGCCTTTTTCTTCAAGAAGCCGTAAGAGCTTTGCAGCTATCTGGGCATTGTAATATCCTTTTTTTGGAGCTTCGCTTTTCTTCTTGCCGTCAAAAGCCGTCAGGCTGTCCCTGAATTCCATTATCAGCTTTTCAGGATTGTCTGTTTTGAAAACGGTCTTTGCTTTACCGGAATAAAGTAGAGAGAGCTTAATCATGGGTTCTTTAGTGGTATCTTTATGGATATAAAGGAGACGCTTTCCTACTCTTTTTTGAATTCTTTCTTGGGCAAGTATAAAAAAGGCTAAGTATTTACCAAACATGGTAAAGCCATAATGCTCTCACTTACTTTAACAGGACTAAAACTTAAAAATCCCCTCATGCTTGCCGCAGGCATCATGGGCACCACATGCGGCTCGCTTAAAAGAATTGCAGAAAGAGGGGCAGGAGCTGTAGTCACAAAATCCATCGGGTTGGAGCCAAAAGGCGGACACAGCAATCCGAGCATGGTGGAAGTGGACTGCGGTTACCTGAATGCGATGGGTCTTCCCAATCCATCGTATAAGAATTTCCAGGGCGAGATAGATATTGCAAAAGAATCCAGAGTTCCTGTAATAGCAAGCATCTTCGGCGGCTGTTCTCTTGACTTTGCAGAAATCGCCGGGGCACTCCGGGCCGATGCGTTCGAGCTTAACGTGAGCTGCCCGCACGCCCACGGTTTCGGCGCTGAAATCGGGACAGACCCTGAGCTTGTGGAAGATATTACCAGAACCGTCAAACGCGCCGCCGATGTGCCGGTATGGGTGAAACTAACGCCCAATGTTACGAATATAAAAGACATAGGACTGGCAGCAGAGAGCGGCGGGGCGGATGCCGTGGTCGCAATCAATACTGTCCGGGGAATGGCGATCGATATCGAAAGCGGATATCCCGTCCTGGGCAATAAGTTCGGCGGGCTTTCAGGCAGGGCTATTAAACCGGTGGCGATAAAATGCGTCTATGATCTTTATGAAGCCCTTGATATACCTGTGATTGGCGTTGGCGGTATTTCAGACTACAGGGACGTTATTGAATTCATGATGGCAGGCGCGCAGGCTGTTGAGATTGGTTCTGCGGTTGGTAATAATATTAACATTTTCAACGATATTTCATCATGCATGGAATCTTTCATGGAAGAAAAAGAATGGACGCTTGAGGACATACATGGGATGGCGCACAGAGAATGAGACCGATCAACGCAGTAATCACAAAAATCGTGGATGAAACCCCGACTATCAGGACTTTTTATTTTGATACCTCTTTTGAGTTAATCCCGGGGCAGTTCGTGATGGTCTGGATACGCGGGGTTGATGAAATTCCCATGGCGCTCTCGCGCGAAAATGCGATAACAGTCCAGAAGGTCGGCCCCGCAACATCCGCCTTATTTGAACTTGAGGAGTGCCATTCTGTAGGAATCCGCGGACCATTCGGCAACGGATTTGATATAAAGAATGGGCGCATTTTGCTGGTTGCAGGAGGTGTCGGCTCAGCTCCGCTTGCGCCGCTGGCAGAAAAAGCAGGCGCATCCGGGCTCAAGGTAACAACGCTCTTGGGCGCCAAAACAAAAGACGAGTTGCTGTTCAGGGAACGATTTGAGGCTGTAGGAGACGTGCGGATAGCCACGGACGATGGCTCGGATGGGACACACGGGTATGTGACGCAGCTGCTCGATGATGCCAAAAAATACAGCCAAATATACTGCTGCGGCCCAGAAATCATGATGAAAAAGGTTCTCGATAATGTTACCCCGTCAAAAGCCCAATTCAGCCTCCACAGGTATATCAAATGCGGTCTGGGGATATGCGGAGCGTGCTGTGTGGATGGGCTTCGGGTTTGTAAGGATGGGCCTGTATTCTCAGGGGATGTTTTGAAGAAGACTGAGTTTGGGGTTTACAGGAGGAATGAGTGTGGGGAGAGAGTGAGAGTGTGACAGGTTATGAGATTTATTTAAAATCTAATAAAGAGGTTAAACCTTTAGCCCTTGCATCCAAGCTCAAATATTCATTCATTAAATCACTCTTCTGATACTGTTTTACATATTCTTGATAGCTAGAAAATATTTTACTTGCTAACGGATGTGTTGTAGCAAATATTAGATAATAAAGAAGACTCTTATTTTCCAATTGCCTCACTTCCATAACAAACACGTTTTTACCTTTGTCATAATATGGCTGAAGTTGATTTAAGAATGTATCTAAAAAAATTTTATGCATTGGAGTTCTAGAACTTTTAGACTCTATTTGTTCTCTCCAACTAGAAGTGCCCAAGCATTTATCAATACTATCTGGATCGTATGGGACTCCACCTCTTTGCATGGAATGTGTCATGAGATTGATTAAAAGCTCAGGTCTCCTAATAAAACTTTTACCTTTGTAATAAGCAGTTGACTCAAACTCACATATATCCTTGATTGTTGCCCAGCTTATATCGGAGTGCTTATTTGGATCAATGTAAAATAGGTTCATATCTTCACGATTTAGTTGAGTTAATATTTTTCTATAAACACTATCAGCTTCTTCGTTGTAGACCCCCCTCACAAAATCTTTATACGGAGCTATGCGATCATTCAAATTTTTTATTTTATCGGGATCAAGATCATTGAATATACACTTAAAATCAAAAGCTGCATTTTTGGCACATTTTAATGCTGTTATAGGAGGACCATCCCATGAGTCATGTATGGGTTTTTGGACAGTACATATCCCATCTCCACTAAACAAATCGATATATGTGAAACTTCTCCCTTTCCCCTTCAAAACGTTCCGAACTATACTGAGATAGCCACGAAGGCACCAATGCTTGCCTTTAGCATAAAAATTTACGTCCAAAATATCACCATGTTAAATATTTCAAAATATGCAATTACACCTAATTTTCTTGTAATCCAGCCCTATCTTTTCCCACATCTCAACGGTTTCCTTACACAATGCAACCTTTGTATAACCATATTTGTTTTTCAAATAATCGGTAAGCAGTGAGTACATTTCGTACCTTTTTTCATAATCAATCTTTTTGCCCCAATTTGATTTTTCAGAGAGGAATTTTACCCAAGTCTTATCTTTTGAGTTATTTATCGTGCTCTGAAGCCCTCTCAGGGAACCAAGAGTGATTCTCTCAGGAGTAAATTGCTCAAATATCATATCTACAAGTTCTGTGTAATACGTATCCCATTCAAAAACAGGAACCATCGGATCGATTCTAATTCTCGTTTCATAGCCTGCATCGCTAACTTTTCTTGCAGCTTCAATCCGTTCTTCCACCTTTGGAGCTTTTTCCCACTTTTTTGATACTGCAGGAGCATTCATACTAAAACTTACAATAACATTTCTATGCTCATCGATTTTCAATAAATTTTCAACATCAGTTGACTTTGTCAAGAAAAGCACTTTATGCTTTTTTTGAGCTTCAAACAGGGGAATAATAAATTTTGAAAAAGGTTCGACAGAGTTCTCTGACAGCAAAGAATCACTTAATTCGCCTGTATTCAATACTTCAGGAAGAGAACCGTTATTCAAAAAGGTGCTGACGTGCTCCTTCACTTTAAAACGATCTTTCTGTCTTGGCTGCTTTCCAGTAAACCTGAATGTCCACTGCAAAAAACACCATGCACAGTCGTAAGCACATCCATTCGCCCATTTTAATTCTAAGAAATGAGGGCATATTACATCCGTCTTTTTTTCGGGCAAAGGGGTTTTTTCAAATCTGCAAATTATCGAGCCATCCCCAACTCTCTGGACAAGACCCTTTCTGGTACCGTCAAGCATTTCATATACTTGTTTTTTTATCTGCATCTCCTGTTCCATTGATTTCCTCATAAATATATCTTAGTAATTATCTTGGCACTTTAGACAAAAATATAGAATACGATATATACAAAGCTTTGGTGAGCGGAGTGAAAGTATTCACTCTTAATTATCGTATCTGCGTTTATCCGCGTAAACCTTTAAGAAAGGTTATCAAACGAGGGGTATGCGAAGCATACCCCAACACTGCGCAAGCCGAAGTTTCGGCTTATCTGCGGTTAAAAAAATCTATCGCCCTTTCTCAAGCTTCCTCACCGCAAAATCCGCCGCTTTATTCAGCACATCATAATTTTCTGCAACCATCGGGCAGTAAGCCATTTCGGTATGGCTCAAAGAATAAACATCAATACCTGACTTTATCGCAAGCGATAGAACGTTTATCCGCGACCCTGCGCCCTCCTCTCCCACGACCTGTCCTCCCAACACCCTGCCAGTTTTTGCATCCGCTATTATCTTGACCGTGATGTCCTTAGAGCCAGGATAATACTCAGGCTTGTTCTTCCCGCGCGCCTTGCCTGATATTATTTTATATCCTGCCGATTCAGCAAAGAACTCGTTAAAACCTGTCGCCCCGACCTCAAGGCTGCCGATTTGAGAAACAAATGTGCCCAGCGCCCCTTCATATATATCATACCCGCCTGCTGCATTCGTGCCAGCCACCATCCCCTGCCTGAAAGCAGCCGAGGAAAGCTGCATCATAGTCGGCCTGTGGTTTATCAGGCTCACGGTCTCGATGCAATCCCCGACCGCATAAATGCCCTTAATATTGGTTTCCATCTGTGAGTTTGTCCTGATACCCCATTTCCCTATCTCGATTCCTGCATTCTTCGCCATCTCAAGGTTCGCCCTGACACCGGATGCAAGAACCACCATATCGGCAACTATCATTTCATCCCCGACCGAAACCGATTCAACAGGCGCACCGTTTATATTGCTCACACTTTTATTCATCAGCAATTTTATCCCGCGAAGGCCAAGCGAGTCTTCAACCATTCTCGCCATATCCCTGTCAAGGGCTCGTGGGAGCGCATAAGACAGCATCTCTACAACCGTCACATCAAGCCCTTTTATCCGCAAAGCCACAGCGATTTCAAGACCTATGGGGCCCGCGCCGACAACCACCGCCCTTCTTGCTTTTCCGCAATATTCTATGATTTTCCGTGCGCTCTCAATGTCATGCAGCACAAAGACCCCTTTATCAAGAGCTTCCTTTGCCCCTTTTACCGGAGGGATAAAGGGTTCTGCGCCCGGCGCGAGGATGAGAGAATCGTATGGTACTGAAATATTTTCCCCGGTTTTGCGGTTCTTTACAGCCACGTTTTTCTCAACCGGATTTATTGCAAGTGCCTCATGAGCGAGCATCTTTGAAATCTTTTTATCTTCAGGCAGGGAGAACCGAAGCTTATCTAGACCGACTATACCCTCTATCGCAAAAGGCATACCGCAGGGTGAAAACATCTCATAAGGTCTTTTTTCTATAATTGTGATTACCGCCTCAGGGTCTGTCCTTCTTATCGCCAGGGAAGCTGCAAAACCCCCGCTTCCAAGACCAATTATTACGATTTTTGACATGAATACATCTTTAATGGTAAACTAATTATAACTTTTCTATGAATTCCATTTCCAAAACTATAAATAATATTTAATGCAAGTAAACGATGCATAATTCAGAGAATGTATTGATGATAAAACAGGGTCGTGCTTCCACGGGTATTTATGGTCTTGATGACCTGCTGGGCGGGGGATTTCGAGAAAATACTATCAATATTGTCCGCGGGGGCACTGGTGTGGGAAAGACGACCTTTGCACTTCAGTATTCCCTTTTCGGTCTCAATCGCGGGGATAAAGCATTATATATTTCTTTTGAAATGTCAGAGGAACAGATTATCAGGGATTGCAACGATATCGGATGGGTGGAAATCTTATATCACATCAAACATGGGAATTTAAAGATAATCCAGCTTTTTGGGGAAGATCTTACGTTTCCATCACTCGATTTGGCTGAAATCGTTAGAACATCGCTTTCAGCCAGCAATACAAGAATAGTAATCGACCCGTTGACCTACCCCACCTTTTATTCTGAAAAAGAGAAAAGGAAATCTTTGAGTACTATATTCCAGGAATTGCGCAAGCTTGGGACTATCGTGATAGTGCTCGAAGAACCCGCTGATAGTAACCACGTAGCTGAGGGATCTGCAATGCCCCTGTATCTAGCAGATACTGTTATTCATCTCCAAAATCTTGGTTTTGGTGAAATGTATGATAGAACTATTCGAATCATGAAGCATAGGGGCTCAAAGCACGGAGATAGCCTGTATCCATATTCCATAGAAACCGGGTTTGGAATTGTGCTCAGGCCATCTGAAAAACAGATGGATAGGGTAAAACCCAAAACCAAATTCGATAACGTATTTAAAGAGGCTATTAGAAAAACAAAATCTATGGGAAATGTAGGAGAATTATTATCTGCAAGGATCGATGCATTGCGAAAGAATTGGACCCACGATGATAATCCATCGCATGTTCTTGACCTGATATTAGAGGAAGAAAAGAAGGGACATGCAAAAAACACTTGATGATACTCTGGATCAGTTGTATGAAATTGAGGGAGTTGAGGCATGCATACTATACAGAATGGACGGTGTATCTATTTCCTTAAGAGCCCCGGGGTACAGAGAGCACCTTTTGGAGACCATGTTCTGGCTGGAAAAGCAAATCAAACATGTGCTGGGGGAAATGAACAAGGAGGGTTTGCAGGAGACTATATTCTATTTCAGGAAGAATCGGATTCTGATAGCCCCATCCTCGAGATCCACAGTGCTGGTGACGATTGCAGAAGCCGATGCAAATCAACAGCTTGTTTCATTGGAGACACTGAGGGCCACAAAGATTATTGAAGGCTGTGTAGCATAACTGTTGTGATGTGTTAGAAACATATACTGTCAGGTTTTGAAACAAATTTAGGATTTAGCCGGAGAAACAAAAGGCCAGAATTCCCCAGTTTGGCTTGGAATTTCTAAATATAGGGAGATTTCTTTAGTTTTCATCAAAAACATTTTTCCTTTTACAGTTGTTATATATTTTATTTTATCGCCATCTAACTTATTTTCCAACAGACTATGCTTTTGTAGTAAATTTAGAAATTCGTCTGCAAGCTTAAAATTTAAATTCGTTTTATAGACTATGCTCGTTTTATTTGCTCCATCCTTGGCAGCTTCTAAAATATCTATGATTATATCTACCCTGCTTCGCCTCATCGTTATAATTAGTATAACAATATCGTATTTATAGTTTCCTATATAATCATAATGATAATAGTTATTGAGATATATTAATTTAAAACTAGAGTCTTAAAACACAATGGTCTATATTCAAATTTTATTATTGTGGTAATAATCGGCACAGTTCCATAATTCAGTTATGAATAATAAAGTAATATCATCACAATAAATAATTATTTATC
>CABMII010000113.1 GCA_902386255.1 uncultured archaeon | reverse complement strand
GTGCCGATAGGAAAGCATATATTATCATTCGGTATAATTTCATCTGTCCTTAGTTTAGTTTGTTTCATCGAAAATCAACACAAACATGCTGAGGACACTTATTTTATTTAACTGTCAAACTTGGGTTTCTAATATATTTCTCTTTTTTTGCATTGATTCTCGTACCGTTTAGTGGACCTCTGGTTTATGAGCAACTGCCCCAAGCTTACGGGGGTGGAAAGTTGCAACAAGTTCAGTTATATGTAGATAGTCAAAAGGTACCTTCCGAGTTGCTGGATGCCAATGTTTCGCTTGCTCAGGGTTTGCTAGCTCGGACGATTCCTTTGAATCTAATCTATCAAACATCCACGGAATACATAGTAAAGCCGATTAATTTGAGTGAACGACGAGTATGGGCGCTAAAGTCAGATTCAATATATGCAGTTGCAGTGAACCCTTAAAAATAGGGTAAAGACAGTTCAAGCTCACGCCTCCCTCTCTGGTTGACAATGGCAGTTGCGAATAGAACGGATATTGCAGCAATTGGAAACTTACTAACTTAGTTCACCATTTTAGTATCTTGAGTACCTTTTTCAATCGCTTTCAACAACTAACCCCCGTCCCGGAATGAACCTGCCATGTCCTCTTTTTCCGATAATTTCACCATCTTCTGAAACTACTTCTCCTCTTGAAATGGTCATTTTCGGGAATATCCCATCCATACCGCCAAAAGGTGTCCATCCGGCCTTACTATGCAGTTTTTCCTTGCGGATTTCCAGCACTTCACCTACAATTAAAAAGTCGGCATCATAGCCGGGAGCAAGAACACCTTTCCCTAGATTAAAAATCCGTGCCGGGTTCTGGCTTGTGACCTCTATCAATCGTTTAAGGGTGAGAATATTACGTTTAACTGCCATCAACAGAAGCGGCATCATGGTTTCAACGCCAGGCACGCCCGCAGGCGCAGTCCAGATATCTGTCATTTTCTCAGCCTCAAGATGCGGCGCATGGTCTGAAGCCACAATATCGACAGCCCCGTCGTTTAAACCTTTCCAGAGGCTCTGCTGCGACTGGTAATCACGAAGCGGCGGGTTCATCTTGCCGAGCGTGCCCAGGCGCCTGTAGTCCTTTGTGGTAAGAAACAGATGATGCGGCGCCACTTCGCAGGTTATATTTGCATTTTCAGCCTTTGCTTTTCTTATTGCTTCAAGGCTTTCATGCGCGCTTATGTGGCAGAAATGAAGCTTTGTATTTCCGCCGAGCTTGATTGCCTTTTCCACTGCTATTTTTTCAGATAACGGAGGGCGCGATTTTGAGTATGATTCAGGCGCGAGGTTCCCCTTCAGCAAATGAACATACCTTTTTCTTGTCTCCTCGTCCTCTGCGTGGATACATGCAACCGCGCCCAGTTCTCCAATCACCGGGAGCGCTTCGTTCAGTGTCCTGTCGTTCACATTGAGAGAACCTGTTGATTCTGCCATGAATATCTCCCCGAAGGCTGTGGCGCCAAGTTCCCAGAGGCTTTTCAGGGATTCCAGGTTGACAGTAACGCCGGCATTGATACCATAATCGATTATGGATTTTTTTGCTTCTTTTTTCTTTTTCTTGAAGGAATCGGCGTCTATAGTAGGGGGAATCGTATTGGGGTGGTCGATAACAGTGGTGACGCCGCCTGCTGCCGCAGCGCATGAGCCCGTGTACCAGTTTTCTTTTTTTGTCATGCCGGGATCACGGAAATGAACATGAACATCAATAGCCCCCGGCAGCACAAGCGCGCCTTTTGCGTCGATTACCTGATTGACTTCTTCCCTGCCCACTATTTTCCCGAGCTTTGTTATTTTCCCATTGTCCACGGCTATTTCCATTGCCTGGATGGCATCGTTTATGAAAATCCGGGCGTTCTTGATTACGAGGTCGGGCATGGTTGGTACTTAATTGTACGTGGATACTTAATTAGATATTAGTCTCTTTTTTCTTAAACATCTTTACTTCCATATTTCCTGACATGCTCCCATGCATTGTGATATTTCTCAAACTTTTTACTTTTTGAATATATCGCCATATTCTTCCGGCCAAACAGTCCCCTGTCTTGACCCACAGGACAAACTTTGATACAGATGCCGCATGGTGACCTGTATTCATCCCTAAGT
Organism: uncultured archaeon; assembly: GCA_902386255.1. GTDB lineage: Archaea > Halobacteriota > Methanosarcinia > Methanosarcinales > Methanoperedenaceae > Methanoperedens. The sequence goes on along the minus strand of CABMII010000113.1, from coordinate 4,204 downwards.
TTAGCACTTCTTGTAGCGCAGAGCTTCTTATCCACAGCAGGAGGGAAATCTCCTGTTTTTGGTATCGCGCCAACCGGGCAGTTCTTCACGCAGAGAAGGCAATGTGTGCACAGGTCTTTTGTTTTAATTCGGTCTCCCTTTATTTCAGCAGTCGTGAATATGGAAGTAAACCTGACCCTCGGACCGAATTGCGGCGTCAGGAGAACATTGTTGTGCCCGAAAGAGCCAAGCCCCGCAAGATACGCCGCGTACTTGTGTGAAAAAAAAGCAAATGGTTTGTCAATCAGGATTTTTATGTCGCCATAAGCATCCCGCGGCAGATAAATAGCGCCAAAGCCTTTTTCATTGAGGTAATTTGAAATTTCGTATGCTTTTGAGTCCAGCATCGAATTCACGGTTTTATAAAGTTCATGGTAATATATCGATGGCGCTGTTTCCACAATGGGCAGGGATACAGGAAGCCCGATCACTATCACTGTTTTTGCTTCAGGATATATGGATTGCGGCCAGAATTCTTCGGGAATCCACGGTGAAAGAGAGTTTGGCAGTTCTTCTGGCGGACGCTCCCATCTCCCGACCGAAGCAAAACCCACCATCGGAATCCGAAGACTCCTGCATAGTCTTAATATCTCTTTTTTGAGGCTTTCGGGTCTCATCTTTCTTTAACTGGCTGGAGAACCAAAAATTAAGCCTCATTTCTTAATCTTTTGGCGATTACTTTACCCAGTTCTCTGCAGGTCTCTATGCCCTCTGCCTCAGGTATGCGTTTTATCCTGAGATCAGGCTCGATTACATCCATGCCATAGCTTTTCAGCATCTTGCTTATCACGCCTGCCGCTTCCCCGCTCCAGCCGTATGAACCAAAAGCCGCGCCTAGTTTGCCTTTGAGTGAAATTTTCGATAGGCTTTCCACGAATTTAATCACGGTGGGCATTCCTGCGCCTTTATATGTGGGAGAACCTATGGCGATTGCGTCTGCTTTTTCCGCATCTTGCGGGGTCGCCTCCTCGACTTTCCTGATAACGACATCAATGCCTGCGCCTCTTGCTCCTTCCTCGATGGCCTTTGCCATAATGCCGGTGTTGCCGAAGCCCGTGCCGTATATCACTGTAAGTTTCTTTGCCATTGTATCACCTTTTCAGTCAATCTTCCTGAACATCTCTTCAGGAGCGTTGCATATGGGACACCGCTCAGGTGCGCTTCCTTCCACGGTATTTCCGCAGATTGAACAGACATAATAATCGACTACCTTGTTCTTGCCGAGGTTGTCAAGAGCCTGTGTGTAAAGTCCTGCGTGGATTTTCTCAACCTTGTTCGCCACGTCAAAGCTGAGAATTGCTGCATCCAGGCCTTTCTCTTTTTTAGCCTGCTCTATGAACTCCGGGTACATCTTCCGGTATTCTGCTGTTTCCCCTTCAATTGCATTCTTTAAATTATCTGAAGTTTTGCCGACTGCACCCATCACGCGCAGGTGGTTAAGCGCATGGACAGTCTCGGCTGCGGCTGCTGCCCTGAAGAGCTTTGCAACCTGTTTGTGACCCTCCTGTTCCGCCTTTTCTGCAAAAGCAAGATATTTCCTGTTCGCCTGCGATTCTCCCGCGAAGGCTTCTTTTAAGTTGTCCTGAGTTGTCATATTTTTCATTACCCCGTATTCAATAATTTCCTGCTATAGCAGATATAATTTCCTGTTGGATTTGGAGGAGTAACGAACCCTACGGTGTACGAGCGCCTGCATATAGCGTCTTTGCAGTATGTTAAACTCTACTTTCGGTTTAAGAAATACCTACCCCAGAGATAATAACCAATAAGTCAAATAGGAGAGCCTGAAAAAGGAGGGCTTTGGTATGGATTGGAGATATTAGCCTGCCTTTAAGGTTGTGTAATTATTGTAAGGCTCTCCAAATTTACTAATATATTCGATATCAAATATACGCATCGACAGTTTATGAGTTTTTTGAAGTTTTCATAAAGTTTTTAAGGTTTAATATGGAATATTTGGGTTTTTAATTGTTTATAAATTGTTTATTGGATAGAAACGATATATAAAATTACTATTTTTGGAAAACAAGAAATAATTCACTATTTGAATTTAATTTTCAGTGATTTAAAGGCTTTTAGCTTATCACTTGCCATAAACATGAAAACTATTGCCCTAAATAAACTGGCACCTTATGATATCAGGCTAAAGCGCACAAAAAAATGGGTTGGTAATGCCGTGAAAGTAGAATTTATTTTTTGATAGAATATTAGACGTAAATAAGAAGTTTTATATAGGGATGGGAAAATTGAACTATCGGTTTGGGAAATTTACATCGTTGTTGAAAGTCCTCGCTTTAAGCCGGTTTAAAATCCGGCAGTGAGGAATGGAGATACGTTAGGTGGTATGAAGCTGAGAGGGAGCCAGCCGTAAGATACAGATCGAGAGTGAGTGGAAAATGAATAACATGATTATGCTGCTATCGGTTGCAGTAGTTGCTATAGGTTTGTTCGCCATGCCGAATACAGTATCTATTTTTACAGGCCAGCATACCTGGAAAAATATTACGGAGATTGCAAGCGATAATGGTTGCAGGAAATGCCACGAGGACGTTTATGAGGAGACGCACGGTGCTTTTAATCAAGTCCACTGGCGTCTGCCTGGAACAAAAGGCAGCCAGGATGTATTCAGTTGTCAGGAATGTCATAACGTAACCAACGTAAGCGCATACTTTCAAAGCGGTATTGTAAATACATCAGAAGCGCATGCTGCAACTACAATCGCCTGCCTCTCATGCCATTCAGGGCTAAAGGGCTTGAAAGCAGGCGGTAATGTATGCTTCTCATGTCATAACGGAGCATTTCGCCCAACAGTATCCGGTTCTCAGCAATTCCCGATGCATGCGCTGGCATATAAATACGGCATGGGTCATCCAGAGGATGATCCAGTCAGGAGTTGTGCGCAGTGTCACCGTGTAACAAGCACATATACAGATACCGGTGATATAGAAGCGAAGAAGGATAATGTTTTCATAAAGCTTGTAAATGCCACAATTACAGGTGCGGATGAAGCACACACCACATATTATTACCAGTCGAAATATCCGGATAATCAAACAACAATCAAGCTGAAAGACGCCAATTCAGCATGTTTAGGGTGCCATTCACATGCAGGTGTCAATGTAACATGGAGACGGAGTATTGGATACGAAATGACTGTGAATACAAGCACCGCTGGCAAATTTGATGTGAACGTCACAGGCATCAGCTCTACTATGAACGTGACAACCACGAGCGGAACTTAATCTGAAATGCATGATAATGGATTATTGGTCCCTAAATATTTAATTTTTGCTTTTATTTTAAAAATTATTATTACTAGGAAATCAGCATGCGTAGCTAACCCGTGCGCTCGCAAGACTTCTTCACAAAAGAGATCCATTCGTCAAACCCCTCGCCAGTCTTAAGGCTCATCTTCAAAACATCAATGCGCGGATTGATGAGTCTGGCATCCTTAACCATTTTATCAGCATCTGCATTCACGGCTTCCGCGATATCTATTTTGTTTACGATAATAAGGTCCGCCACACTGAAAATAAGGGGATGCTTTTCCACAATATCGTCACCCTCGCTGACGCTTACAATCACGACTTTTTTATGTTCGCCAAGTTCAAAGTCTGCAGGACAGATGAGATTCCCCACGTTTTCTATAAAAAGAAGATCAAGGGAATCAAGCGGGAGTTCTCCCAGCCCATGCTCCACAAGATGGGCGTCAAGATGGCACTCTTTCCCCGTGTTCAACCCTATGGTCGGGATTCCATATTTTTCAAAACGAGCGGCATCTATCCGGGCTATTACATCACCGGCAATAGCGCCAATCCTGAGGCTTTTGCCAAGCCGCTCGATTGTTTTTTCAATCAATAACGTCTTGCCTGAACCGATGGCGCCCATTATATTAAATGCAGTAATACCATGTTTTTCCAGGGCTTCACGGTTGCGCCGCGCAAGTTCCGAGTTCACTTCCAGAACGTCATATCCGATAGGAACCTCGATGGTGTGCATAATAAACAAACGTTCATGATCGAATGCTCATGCATGAAGCCAGTACTTCCGAATACCCTGACTTCCGAACAAAAGATCATATTCAGCCATAGACTCCATAAATCAACCGTAAAATATAATTATGATATTATCCCATCTAAAAATATAGAGGGGATAATAAAATGAG
>CABMII010000112.1 GCA_902386255.1 uncultured archaeon | reverse complement strand
TTTCCGTGAGCATTCATAACGATTAAAGAAACGTTTTCTTTATCGGCAGTCTCCCGGATGGATTGAGATATATGACCTGATGTTATTATTTCAACTTTTGTGGTGACATTCAATCCAAGACTTTCAATATGCTCTTTATGTTCTTCCAGGTGAAGCTTCGCATCCTCGACTTGCGGTCCCTGAATCCACCCATGCTTTGAATCGAAAACACCCGAGGGGACAGCAACAACATGCAAAAGCACAACCTCTTTTACACCGGGAATCTCACTAATACACTCAAGAGTTTTATGCGCATTCGCTGAAAAATCTGTTGGAAATAGAACTTTATTGAACATGTATCCTCCTATATATCGTTATTTCTAATTTCTTATATTTCAATCTACTGTTTTTAATTCCTTCATAATTCTTATTGTCAGGAAATATCTTTATTTAAATTTCCGGTTAGGTACCAATTGTTTAGGAGTATTTTTTCAATTATTGAAAAAATTTTACGACGCCTAACCTTTGGAATAAATTAAGATATTTTATATAATAGCCATGCTATCATCAATATTATAAAGAATATGCCTGCACCTATGAATACTATTCCTATTCCCAGTTCCTTAATTTTCTCCATGTAATCTGTTTTCACGTCTTTTCTCCAATTTGATCTTCATCATGTTCCGGAAACCTGCAACCACATATCTTGCAGGTTTGCGAAAAACCTTTTTCTGTATGAAAGCACATACCTCCTGCCATACTAACAGCGTGCCCGCAGTGTTTACATATCATTATTTTTCATTATTGTTTAACTAATTGTCAGATATAGTTTGGCGCGTAGAGAATTATGAAGAATACCAGCATCGCTACAATGCCTAATGGCACTCCAAGCCTTGCCCATTCCTTGCTTGTGATCCCAAGCTTATTGGCAGCTATAATATTGGGTATATTGCCGGGTATGAGCATACCACCTGATACGAGCAATCCCATCAGTACACTTTTGATTTTAATTGCCGGGTCAAGTGCCCCTTGCATAATCATCGATGGATCGACTTCGGCAGCTGCAAGAGTAGCATTATCAAGGATTGCTGAAACCATGTTTACCCAGTAAAGGGCTTCGCCAGACATTTTGGTTACATACCACTCAATGATCGGCGTAAAGCCGGTTCCAAGAAGTACGAGAGCCATCACAAATACATACACTTTTGCTGCTCTAATTAGTACATCGTTTATTCTTTCGTGAGCTTGGTCCGTCACTGGTACGTCGTTCTTAGGCACATCCTTTTCTTTTTTCGATGCAAAGAAAACGCCTATTATACCAAATGCCAGCACTCCTGGTATAATATAAATACCTAATAAATATATAAGATAAAAGAAGCTCTCCTTCATCTTTGTCTTTATAACTATAGTAGAAAGTGGCTCACCGATAGGCGTAAGTGCAGCTCCGATTCCGATAGCAAAGCATGCGATAATGGTCAAATTAACCATCGTCTTACGGTCGAGCTTGAATGCACTGACTATCTCCACAAGAAGGAGTGAAGCTATGATTGCTGTGATTACGCTTGAGAGCAGACCAAGCACAACGATGACCGCAAAGACCACTATTTTTAGCGGTATCCTTGTCAGTATCTTTTGCATTAAGGTACGGATGTGCCCGCGACCATAGTGGAAAATAAGTCCTGCAAATAACACCGCAAGCGAAATCTCGATAGGATCGACAAGCGCCTTTTCGACTAAATTGAAGTTCCAGTAAGGCAAAGTTCCTTCGCCAACTAATTCAGTGCCGGGTGATACTTTCAGGAAGAAAGAGTTTACTGTAACCGCCAGTACACCCATCGAGAAAAGAAAAATCTCAAGGTTATGTTCAATTTTCTTGATCAGAAAAGGGCCAAGGAGGACGATAAGGAAAATTATACCTAATCCTCCTGCAACTGTTGAACTAAACTCTAATGTCATTATACCTTCATTTCTTCGATATTATGTCGCTATATCACATTCCGGCTGTAATCAATATTGCCACGATACCCAGAACAAGACTCACAAAAAAGCTTGTGAGCGCATCCTTTGGAAGAACGCGCCTGAACTTGGGGTCATGGAATCCTTCTATTGTTCCACCCACGCCGTATGACGGAACAACAGCATTAACATAGAAAACACCAATTGTAAATACTCCCGCAACTGCAACAGCGCTTGTTGTACTGAGCAATTGTCCGTATATGCCTACCAGGACATAATAAATAAGAGAACCGCCTATTCCGCCAAGCGCTGCCCCGATGATTCCGCTTACATAACAAATCGTTGGAAGTCCCTGTCCCTGCGTTCCCTTTGACATATATGTGTCCTGACGCTCGCCTGTTATAGGGTCTTTTTTAATCTGGGCTGAGGCAAATGGTACCCCGACGCCGTAAGCATACACCAAATTACCTGCAAGCATTGTGCTTGCTATCATTATCATGGAACCCATAGCTCCTGCGGTCAGTACTAAAGCAATTGGTGCACCGGGAGCATTTGAATACATATAAGCCCCTGTAATCAAACCCACAAGACCGGAACCTGCCGCAAGTTCCACGGTACCAGTTCCTATGCCTGTTGCCTGTGCCATTGCTGCGGGAGCGCCCCCCACAGGGACAAAGTGTACCCCAATACAAATGAGTGTGCCGCTGATGGCAATTAAAAGAATATTTGTCAATGTTGTCGGATCAAGTAATGAAATATCCACCATTTCAATTCACTCCTTTTTTCAGTATTTTTAAAGTGTCTCCGTCGTTCTTGGTTTCAGTACATATATTTAAGGACGCAAAGAAACCATCGAATCTATATTTCATGGTTATGTTGGACTGCATGTATTGTTTCCTCCTTTTTTAAACAGAAATTACCATAAGAAGCCATAGTGAATATTTGACCTGTTTGATGGACTATAATTACCAGATGTTATAAATTTTTCTATTTTGTGATATATTGTTATAAATAGTCAGAATTTCATTTGTCATACTGATTTTAAAAAAGTTGATTTCTTCCGGTCAAGAAAAACATTGGTTTATGGAAAAGGATAATTTCAAGAAAAAAGAATTAAATACAAAAAGGATTAAAGCATGAATATGGGAAAACCCTTCTATAAACAACCGAGCTTTGTGATAGTCATATTTTTATTTCTGATTTCTTTGGCAGCCAATTTGCCTCTATCCTCAAAAAGCGAAATTCAAACAAATAAGCTTTATGCCAATCAAGATGGTGCTGATTCATTGCAACAACAGCAATCTCAAGGAAAAAATACAATTGATCAAGTCGATAGCCCACCGGATACCAATAATAAATTATTTACCCATAATAAACTGATTACCTTATTCATTCTGGGAATGATCAATTTTGATGATTTAACAATGTGGGTTCTGGGAGTGGACAGAAGACTGGTTGTATTGAAAATGATGCATGAAAAAAGAATGATTCAAGCATCTGATATAGCAAATACGACTGACAGGTCATTGCAGAATATCAGTTACGCAATGCGCGAACTGGAAGAAAAAGGACTCATTCAGTGTCTAACTCCGGATAAGCATACGTGGAAGAAGTATATTTTAACAGAAAAAGGAACAGAGGTATTTGAAAACCTCAAGAAAAATTATCTTATCGGCAAATAACTGGACAGATTTTAATATTTATTGAACCGGTCTTGATCTTCTTCGTTCTATCACGAATACCCCAACTGTAGTTGCAAGATTGGTCAAAATTATTATACTGAATACGATTTCTGCAAAATATGGTATTATTATGCCTGCCGAAAGCGGCACCAATGCAAGTACAGCAGCGGCAAGTCCGCGAGGCATCATGGATAGTATTGACTTTTCAAATGGCTCGATAGTCTTATCTGCCATTATGAGCGCCTTGACACCAAGTATCCTGGCTATTATTAGAACTAGAAAAACCACCAATGCCATTGTTAATGCTTTAGAATTTAACGCCTCAATATTAAACATGAGTCCAATGAAAATGAAAAAAAACGTGCGTACAAAAAAAGATACCTCTACCTGAAAATCCCTGAATTTCGTATCAAGTGCAAACTCCCCTTTTAATTTAAGTCTGTTCGCAATCTCGTTAAAATTGCCGAGAAGCAATGCAAAAACAAAGGTTGCAATGGCACCATTGCCTCTAACGGCTTCTACGAGGGAATATAATATAAAAACCACGGCAATTGTCATGGAATACCCTACCTGTTTGATGTAGAGTTTATTTATTATTCCAATCCAGAAAATCCCAAAAATAACGCCTATGACTATTGCTATTGAAAAAGCGCTTGTAAGCGACACTGCTGTATTTCTCAGGTTCACAGTACCCAGGCTTATGACTTCGATTAGAGCTATGGCAATAATTATGCAAAGGGGGTCTGTCAGCACGGATTCGAGGGTGAGTATGACCTTTGAATCTTCGCTCAGCGTTAGTTTGGCGATGATGGAAGTAACAACCGCAAAACTCGTTCCACCCAAGACTGCGCCGAGCAATAGTCCCTCAAGATATGTCCATCCGAAAAAAAGATGCATAGAGAATCCCAGAAAAATCATGCTCAGGCTGAAGACCAGTACTGTAAAACCCGATGCCTTTGCAAGAGAGGTAAGAACGTTGAAAATGTTAAGGTTCAACCCTGCGCCAAAGAGTAGGATGATGAGAGCAAGTATGCTGATATAGGGTGCAATCACCGAAATTGTTCCTTCGACGCTGACAATTTTCAGAACAGGTCCGAAAAGCATACCTGCAAACATCAGGAGAATTATATTTGAAAATTTGGTGCGCTCGAATATCAGGGATGTGATAAACCCAAGAATCAATACTGCGCCGATTATGAAAAATAAATCGTACAGAGGTTGCCCCATACATACTTTTCTTTCTTTGGATAGATATGAATCTATCTAAGTTTGCGAAAAAAATATTATGAATTAGATTATTATACAATATTTTATCAATATCAGAATCTGCGTCCGGCAAATAATCGGACACATTCTATATTTATTACACTGATCTTGATCTTTTTCGTTCTATCAAGAATACCCCAAATGTTGTTGCGAGATTGGTCAAAATTATTATACTGAATACGATTTCTGCAAAATATGGTATTATTATGCCTGCTGAGAGCGGCAACAATGCAAGTATGGCAGCGGCAAGTCCGCGAGGCATCATGGATAGTATTGACTTTGCAAAAGGACTAATCTTTTTATCGCTCAATGAAAGCATCACGACTCCCAGAATCCTGGCAATCAATAAAATAAGGAAAATTATTCCTGCCATGATTACTACTTCGGATTTCAGCGCCCTGACATCGAACATAAGCCCTACGAATATGAAAAAGAAGGTGCGTACAAAGAAGGAAACTTCTACATGAAATGCCCGAAGCGTTGTATCCAGCTCGAACTCTCCTTCTACTTTGAATCTTTTTGCAAGCTCGTTGAAATTACTGAGCAAAAGGGCAAAAACAAAAACCGCGATGGCGCCATTGCCCCTCATCAGTTCCACAAGCCAGTATAAAATAAAAACCACTGCAAGGGTCAGGGAATACCTGACATGCTTTATGTAAAGTTTATTTATTACGCCAATCCAGAATACAGCAAAAACAGCAGCTATAACAGCAGCAATCGAAAATGCACCTGCAAGCCCGCTGGCTGTATCCCGGAGGTTTACAGTTCCTGTGCTTATGATCTGAATCAAAGCCAAGGCTACAATTATACAAGTTGTATCAGTAAGAGCGCATTCAAGAGTGAGTACAATCTTTGAATCTTCGTTCAGCGTCAGTTTGGAGATGATGGGAATAACAATCGTGCAACTCGTTCCGCCTATGACCGCACCGAGCAAAAGCCCCTCAAGATAAGTCCAGCCGAAAAAAAGATGCATCGAAAATCCCAAAAAAATTACGCTCAAGCTGAAAACCAGCACTATAAAACCTGTTGCCTTTGCAAGAGAGGTAAGAACTTTAAAAAGGTTGAGGTTCAGCCCTCCGTCAAAGAGTATGATTATCAGAGTAAGCGTACCAATATAGGGTGCAAGCACCGAAATCGGACCTTCGATGCTGACGACCTTCAAAATTGGACCGAGAAGCATTCCCACAAACATGAGGAGAACTACATCTGGAAATTTGGTGCGCTCGAATATCAGGGATGTGATAAATCCAAGAATCAGTATGGCTCCAATTATAAAAAACACATCCAGAGGTTGCCCCATACATACTTTTCTTTCTTTGGATAGATATGAATCTATCTAAGTTTGCGAAAAAAATATTATGAATTGGATTTTTATACAATATTTTATCAACAGAAAATTTATATATTCAACCCAACGATTTAAAATACATGAATGCTGCAAAGGGGGTGAAAATACTTTTATTGTTATCAGTGATAATTTCCGTTACGTACATTAACTATTTCATTGAAGGCAATCCAACCCTTATCAATGTTTTATATTCTATCATTATTTTATTAATGGCATATATCGCAAACATTTTTATTGAGGAATTAATACAAAGGCGGATACACGAAACAAGAGAAAGATACACTCTCAGAAAAGCCCTCTCTGCCATCATTTCTATATTGACGCTCGGTGCGATTCTTGCGGTCTGGTTTCAGGAAACCACTACATTAGTGGTGGTTTACGGACTTCTCACTGCCGGTGTAGCAATCGCTCTTCAGGATGTGTTAAGAAACATGGCAGGCGGAGTTATAATTATTCTGACAGCACCATTTAAGGCTGGAGACAGGATACAGGTTGAGAACGATAC
>CABMII010000111.1 GCA_902386255.1 uncultured archaeon | reverse complement strand
ATCATCTGAAAACCATTCATTATTTGTAGATAGGGAATAAAAAGTTTAATTTAATTATTATGTAGACCCTACAAAAAATTGAACTACCGTTTTTGGTTATGGTATTATTTTATAAACTCCGGTCTTAGCCCGTATTGTGGTTGATGCCGTGTCCAAAATATGGGGATTAAGACTTAGAAAAGAAGATGTTGAAATAACATCTCTTCATGAGGAAATCAATAAATTAATTCTTGAAGCAAATATTAAAATACCTGCGCCAGATAAAGCTCGCCTTGAAGTTGAGCAATTAGAATTTTATCTTCCTCCACCAATTATCCCATTGCCGCCACCTCCTCCACCTGCATTACCTATTCCACCTCCACCGATAATCCTTCCACCAGTTAGTGTCAAGTTGAGAATAAAATGAGTATTGTAAGAATATTTCCAAACTAGCGATAACTTTAACAACCATATTTGAAATTATATATCATATTCGGTGGTAAATGCGTTCGATTGTCTTGATTGGGATTGCAATTCTGTTGTTGGCGGGGGTAGCGCAGGCTGGCGACTGGCCAATGTTCAGGCATGATGCCTCGCATTCGGGTACTTCGGATGAGATTGTGAAGCCCCCGCTTAAATTGTTATGGAAATTCACGAAAGGCGGCTCTATCTATTCTTCTCCTGCAGTAGCTGGCGGGGTGGTCTATGTGGGTTCAGAGGATAATAATGTGTATGCACTTGATGCAGCAACCGGAACTCTCAAATGGGAATATCCGACAGGAGGTGTTGTTCGTTCTTCTCCCGCGGTTTCAGGAGGCATGGTCTACGTAGGCTCATATGATAACAATGTATATGCGCTTGACGCTTCAACTGGCGCTTTCAAATGGGAATATAAGACGGGAGGCATTGTTGAATCTTCACCAGTGGTCTCAAACGGCATAGTCTATGTGGGCTCAGGGGATTTTAATGTATATGCGCTTGACGCTGCAACCGGCGCTCTCAAATGGAAATATATGGCAGGATGGTTTGTAACTTCACCAGCGGTATCTGATGGTGTGGTCTATGTAGGCTCAGATGTTAACAATGTGTATGCTCTTGATGCAATAACTGGTGCACTCAGATGGAAACACGATATCGAAAAGGATGTCTCAGGCGGCGTGGTCTATTCATCTTTACCCATGGTTTCAAATGGCATGGTCTATGTAGTCGCACAAGTTAGTAGTCCAAAGGCTTGGGTATATGCGCTTGATGCTACAACTGGTGCTCTCAAATGGAAATACATGACTGGGAGCTATATATATTCAACTCCCGCGATTTCTGATGGCATGGTCTATGTAGGCTCAAATGATAAAAATGTGTATGCGTTTGATGCAAAAACCGGTTCTCTCGGATGGAAATACACAGGCAGCTATGGATTTTTTTCTCCTTCAGTATCAGGCGATGTGGTCTATGTAGGCTCTGAAGATGGCAATCTGTACGCGCTTTATGCTGTAACCGGCGCTCTCAAATGGAAAATCAGAACAAATTACGCAGGAGTTCCTATTTCATCTTCTCCTGTAGTATCGGACGGCTTGGTCTATGTAGGCTCGTATTATAGCGATGTGTATGCGTTTGCATCAGGGGTTGATGGTAGTGAAATTAACTGGACTACAGTTGGTGGTGCAATCCTTGCAATACTTTTAATCATCGTGGTTGCCCTGCTGCTGCGCAAGTCGAAAGAGAGGACACCCAGTGCTATTGAAAAATCGACGCCTAAAGCCAAGCCACCCCAAAAGTATAAAATATCGTGGATTATATTGATAATACTTTTAATTGTAATAGGAGCAATTGGATACACAATTTATCAAAAATACTCTCCAATAGCTGAATTAGCAAATTGTGGTAATAACTGTATTGATTACAAAAAAGTAAGAGTGGCACAATACGAAACATCAGTTCCAGACATTAAAATTACTAATGCAGATACAGAAAAATTAATAATGGACGTGCCTATTATCATTCGCAATCCCTCCGCAAAAGATACGGAAACAGTAAAAATTGATTTTGATGTGTCTATGGAGGGAAAACATTTAACTAAAGGCACAATTCCAGCCTATGAATTACCAGCGAAGCAAAATACCACTATTTTGATCAAAGATGTTGTAATAAAGTATGAAGAGCTTGGAGAGGTTCTTAAGACAGTAGCGGCAAAACATGGAGCAGAAATGGTTATAGAAGGAAAAGCAAATATTTCTATGACTATTGGTTTGCTCATATATTTCCCGATTGAGGTTTTTTCTATAAACATTTACACTTTCACAATTCCGATTCAAATTGAAACTGATGTTCCTGTTGATATGCTTAAGCAAAACGAGGAGGCAAAGAAGCAAATAGAAGAAAAAGTAAAGGGAGCTATAAAAGATGCACTGCCAACTTTACCTAACGCAGCTACTCCTTTACCAACATTACCACCAGCGCCGACTTTACCTTAGGACGAAGGTTATACCGAATTCCTTACAACTGCCTATTTTTAAGGCTGTCTTTTATGTTCTGGAATTCACTTTCAGTTGTTCAGGGCTGACCTTCCTCTCTTTATGCGCCTGTATTTCGCGCCAGATTGTTTTTCGGTCAGTTGCTTGATTTGAGATCATAAAACAAAGTATAAACGGATGCGCGCCTACATCAACTAATCGTTTTGGATATTAAAAATAAATCAATATGAAAATCACTAAACACGCATTGTTCGCATAAAAAGATACCATAATAAATCTGCGTTCATCTGCGTTTATCTGCGGTTTATTTTATATTCAGCTTGAATAATATTCCAAATATCAAGCCAGCCCGTACATATCCTTTAACCCGTGCCCTGTCGCGAGGCAGACCACTGTTCCGTCCAACTCCTTCTTCAAAAATCCTGCATAAGCGACTGCGCCGCTGGGTTCTACAAAAATACCGCTTCTGGCAAGCGTATCCCGTGCTGAGAGCGCCTCGTCATCGCTGACCTTGATGGCAGAGCCGCCAGAATCCCGGATTGCCCGAAGCGCTGCAAGACCGTCTATCGGGTCGCCGCATGCAATTGCCGTGGCTATTGTATCAGGGTTTCGCACAGGGATTAATTCTGTAAGCTCGTTTTCCCATGCCTGTACCACGGGGGCGCAGTTCTCAACCTGGACGCCAATAATCTTAGGTATTTTATCAGTAATCCCGACAAGTGAAAGCTCCCTGAAAGCTTCATAGATGCTCCAGATGAGTGTTCCGTTGCCCACGGGCACCACGACGTAATCGGGTACGTGCCAGTAAAGCTGGTCTGCAATCTCAAAACCAACAGTCTTTGTCCCTTCGCTGCGCCACGGATAATCGCCTGTTAAAAACGAATCGCTGTTGGAAAGAACATATTCTTCAGCCTGCTTCATTGCAACAGAATAATCTCCAGCCACAGCTATCGTTTCGGCGCCGTAGGCTTTAATCTGCGTTATCTTTTCCTTGCCAACGATGTCAGGAATAAATACTTTACATTCAAGTCCTGCAAAAGCCGCGTAAGCCGCCATAGATGCACCCATATTGCCCGTGGATGCAAGCGCAACTTTATGTTTTTTAAACTCAAGGGCTTTAGTTATTTCAAGGGAGGAACCCCGGTCTTTAAATGAACCTGTGGGATTTGCGGCTTCGTATTTTATGAGCAATCGACCTGCTTTTGAAAGTCTTTTGTTTTCAAGTAGAGGTGTTGCACCTTCACCCATTGTGATGCATTTTGAAAGGTCTTTCACAGGCATGAAAGCCCAGTATTTCCAGTGAGTTGGAGGATTGCGCATGAATTCATCGCGAAGAATCACTTTCTTTATGGATTTGTAATCATATTCCGCATCCACCGCCGAGCCACATTCGCATCTCGGTATCGGAAGCATTTCTATTTCATGCGGCTTATGTGTTCTCCCGCATCTGAAGCACTTAAAACCTGTGACATACACCATGATTATTAATTCACACGCTTTTGTTAAATATTATTCGACAAAAACAGAACATTTTCGTACGAATAATTTGGGCTTTTATCATTTTAGAACCGAAAAATTAAAAAATTGTCAAAAATCTGGAATTTTTTATTGATTTTTGGTCTTTTTTCGGCACATTTTTTTGTTTTTTTATTAGATTTTTAATAAAAATTAAAATCGCTATGCATTGATGCAATAAGGTATATATGTATTGAGAACAATTATGACTCGAAGGTATTAAAAGGCTGAAGGCATGAAATTAATGCTGAATAATGTTAAAAAAAGAGATTTCTATAACAATATATTTTATAAATATTAAAAAGGTATTCGAATATGAACGATGTCAATAATGGATACGGCGCAGAGCAGATACAGGTACTTGAGGGGCTCGAAGCAGTACGCAAGCGCCCAAGTATGTATATAGGCAGTACAGATGCACGCGGGCTTCACCATCTTGTGTATGAAGTCGTGGATAACAGTATAGACGAGGCGCTCGCAGGCTACTGCAACAATATCGAGGTGACCATCAGGTCAGACCACAGCGTCAGGGTAGTGGATAACGGCAGGGGCATCCCGGTCGAGGTCATGCCGAAATACCAGAAATCCGCGCTTGAAGTTGTCATGACTATGCTCCATGCCGGAGGGAAGTTCGACAACAATGCCTATAAGGTCTCAGGAGGCTTGCACGGCGTAGGAGTTTCTGCGGTCAATGCACTATCGGAATGGCTTGAAGTGGAAGTCAGGCGCGAGGGAAAACTGTACAAACAGAGATACGAATACGGAAAACCCGTTACTGCAGTGACTCTCATAGGAGAATCAACGCATGCAGGCACAACTGTTACATTCAAGCCTGACAAAACTATTTTCGAAACGCTTGAGTTCAACCTGGATATGCTGGCAACGAGGCTGCGGGAACTTGCTTTCCTCAATAAAGGTGTCAAAATATCGCTGAAGGATGAATTCTCGCAAAAAGAAGAGGTATTCCAGTACGAGGGAGGCATCGTATCGTTTGTTGATTTCCTGAACAAGAACAAGAATCTGCTTCATGAAAAGCCGATATATTTCCAGAAACAAAAAGATACGACAGTGGTCGAAATCGCAATGCAGTATAACGACAGCTATACCGAGAACGTCTATACTTTTGCCAATAATATCAACACCCATGAAGGCGGGACGCATCTTGCAGGGTTCAAGGCTGCACTTACCAAGGTCTCAAACGACTATGCCAAAGTAAAGGGATTCCTGAAAGGCGAAGATAAATTATCGGGCGACGATGTGAGGGAAGGGCTGACCGCTATAATCAATGTCAAGCTCACATCCCCCCAGTTTGAGGGACAGACAAAAACGAAGTTGGGCAACAGCGATATAAAGGGAATCGTGGAGACGCTTGTTTCCGAAGGGCTATCGGAGTTCCTCGAAGAAAACCCTGCTGCTGCAAAGAATATCCTTTCAAAGGCGCTTGAAGCCGCCGAGGCAAGGGAAGCGGCACGGAAGGCACGCGAACTCACTCGCCGGAAGAATGCGCTTGAAATAAGTGCGCTTCCCGGGAAACTGGCAGATTGCTCCGAGAAAGACCCGGCAAAGAGCGAGATATATATCGTGGAAGGCGATTCTGCAGGTGGATGTTTTTCAGGGGATACGCTTGTTGCCCTTGCGGATGGACGAACGCTAAGTTTCAAAGAGATCATAACAGAGCAGGCGGCTGGTAAAGAGCATTTTTGTTACACAATTCGCACTGATGGCAAAATCGGACTGGAGCGTATCCTTAATCCTCGCATGACAAAAGCCGGCGCTGATGTTATAAAAGTTAGTTTAGACAATGGTGAAACCATTATTTGTACCCCCGATCACTCTTTCATGATGCGCGACGGCAGTTTCAAACCTATAAAAGACGTTGCCATGAATGATTCATTAATGCCTCTTTATCGCAAATTGTCAGACTTCAATGAACCAGGTATTACAATAGACGGCTATGAAATGGTGCTGGATCCACTTTCTGGTAGCTGGCTTTTTACCCATGTGCTGGCTGACTGGTACAATCGCTGGCAGGGCATATATAAAGAAGATGAAGGTGAACATTGCCACCATGTGGATTTTAACAAGCTAAACAACAACCCCACAAATATCAGGCGGTTGATTGCTGAAGAACATCTAAGTCTGCATCGCGAGCATGTCGGAAAAACATTGCATCGAGAGGATGTTATTGAAAAATGCCGACAAATCAGAAATAGCCAGGAATTCCGCGCCATGATGAGACGCAGGATGCAGCAGCCACAGACAAAAAAAATCCTCTCTAAAAATGCCAGGGCGCAATGGGAAAATGAATCCTACAAAGCTTACATGGCTGAAAAATGGCGTGAGTTCTATAACAATAATGAAGCTTACAGAAAAGAAAATAATGAGCTACTCAACCGGATTCAACATGAATATTGGAGCGATGAAGCTAACCGTACAGCCCAGGCTATAAGAGTTGAAAACTACTTTGCCAATAATCCTGAAGCACGGAAGAAAAACTCAGCCCTCGCTATTGAGGAATGGAAAGACGAGGAACTACTGGCATGGAGACGCGAAAAGACAAAGCAGCAGTGGACTCCTGAATTCCGGTCAAAGCGTGCCGCTGCATATAATAAAACCTATTATCGCAAGACTATTGCTGCCCTGAAACAATTTGAAATAGAGCACGGTAAGCTTGACCTTGATGCCTATCGAGCACACCGGCTTGACACACGGGATAAGTCGTTGTTGCGATTTGATACTTTTTGCAAGCGGTACTTTAATGGAGACGAAGCGCTTGCATGTGAAGCGGTTGGCAAATTCAACCATCGTATTGTATCCATCGAATGGCTTGAAGAACGAATAGATGTTTATGATATTGAGGTTCCAAATACGCATAACTTTGCTCTTGCAAGCGGAGTGTTTGTGCATAATAGCGCGAAACAGGGACGTGACCGCAAGTTCCAGGCGATACTTCCGCTTCGCGGTAAGATATTGAACGTGGAGAAGGCGCGGCTTACCAAGATATTGAAGAACGAAGAGATACGCGCGCTCATTACAGCCATAGGCGCGGGCATAGGCGAAGGCGAGGAATTCGATATAGAAAAAACACGATATCACAAGATAGTGGTCATGACGGATGCCGATGTTGATGGAAGCCACATAAGGACTTTATTGCTGACATTGTTCTACAGGTATATGCGTCCGCTTATCGATAGTGGTTTTGTGTATATTGCCCAGCCGCCGCTTTTCAAGGTCAAGAAAGGGAAATCCGAGTTTTACGTGTATAATGAGGATGAACTCAACAAGAAGCTTGTCGAGATAGGAAGGGATGGTATCGCTATGCAGCGCTACAAGGGTCTTGGTGAGATGAATCCCCAGCAGCTCTGGGATACCACTATGAATCCCGAGTCACGAACGATGCTCAAGGTTTCGCTTGAGGATGCAATCAAAGCTGATGAGATATTTACGATACTTATGGGTGATAAGGTGGAGCCGAGGCGCGAGTTCATTGAGATGCACGCGAAGGATGTAAGGAATCTGGATGTGTAAATATGACTGACCAGGAATCCCCGGAACCTAAGCAGCAAAGCCTTGTAGTTGAAAAAATCACCCCTGTCAACATCGAGGAGGAGATGAAACGCTCATACATCGACTATGCCATGAGCGTCATCGTTGGGCGCGCTCTCCCGGATGTCAGGGACGGCCTGAAACCCGTACACCGCCGCATCCTGTATGCGATGAACGAGCAGGGGATGACCCACGACAAGCCCTACAAGAAATCCGCAAGGATAGTGGGAGATGTCCTTGGTAAATACCACCCGCACGGTGATATCGCTGTTTACGATTCCTTAGTTCGGATGGTACAGGAATTCTCGCTTCGCTATCCGCTTATCGATGGGCAGGGGAACTTCGGCTCAATCGATGGCGACAGCGCTGCAGCAATGCGATACACTGAAGTCAGGCTCGGGAAGATAGCAGATGAAATACTCGGCGACATCGACAAAGAGACCGTTGATTTCGTGCCAAACTATGACGATTCCTTAAAAGAGCCCTCGGTTCTCCCATGTAAGCTCCCCAACCTACTTATCAATGGTTCAACAGGTATCGCAGTTGGAATGGCAACCAACATGCCGCCCCACAATCTTGGCGAAGTTATAGACGGCATTACAATGGTCATCGACAATCCCGGCGTAGAATGGAAAGAACTCATGACCGTAGTCAAAGGGCCTGATTTTCCCACAGCTGGATTCATATACGGACGACAGGGAATTCAGGATGCGTACTCTACAGGCCGCGGCTCGATAAAGATGCGCGCCCGTGCAATAATCGAGGAAGTAAAGAACAAGGAACAGATAATCGTTAATGAGCTCCCCTATCAGGTGAATAAGGCAAAATTGATAGAAGATATTGCAGGTCTTGTAAGGGACAAGAAAATCGCTGGGATAACCGACCTTCGTGATGAATCTGATAAAGATGGCATCCGCATCGTAATGGAGGTATCAAGACAGGCCCAGGCGAACATCATTTTGAACCAGTTGTATTCGCACACTTCATTGGAGACCTCTTTTGGTGTTATCAATCTTGCTCTTGTTGACGGGCGGCCGATGGTTCTCCCATTGAAAGAAATAATAGTCCAGTATATTTCCCACAGGAAGCAGGTCATAATACGAAGAAGCCAGTTCGAGCTCAAGAAAGCACAGGCGCGTGCCCATATACTCGAAGGTTTGATAATCGCACTTGACCACATCGATGCTGTGATCAAGCTCATAAGAGCATCACAGACACCTGATGAAGCACGCGATGGTCTTGTGGCACAGTTCAGCCTGAGTATCGAGCAGGCAAAGGCTATCCTTGACATGAGACTTCAGAGGCTCACGGGTCTTGAGCGCGAGAAGATAGATGCCGAGTATGGGGAGCTCCAGAAGACAATTGCATGGCTCAAGGAACTCCTGGCAAGTGAAATCAAGATACTTGCGCTCATAAAAGAAGAGCTTGCCGACCTCAAGGCGCGCTTTGCTGATAAGCGGCGGACAGAAATCATTGAAAGCACAGGGGACCTTGTAACTGAAGACCTAATCCCGAAAGAGGAAGACGTCATCACTGTCACAAATAGCGGATATATCAAGCGAATCGCAGTGGTCGCATACAAACAGCAGCACCGTGGAGGGAAGGGCGTTATGGGCATGGAGACCAAAGAGGAGGATTTCGTAAGCGACCTCTTCATCGGCAACACGCATGACTACATACTTTTCTTCACTGACAAAGGCAAGGTTTACTGGCTGAAAGTATATGGGATACCCGAAGCAGGAAGGCAGGCGCGAGGGACGGCTATCGTTAATCTCTTGCAGCTTGAGCAGGGTGAAAAAATCAACGCTTACATACCCATCAGCAAATTCGATGATAAGCACTTTCTTTTGATGGTTACAAAGAAGGGCACTGCAAAGAAGACGGCGCTCTCCGAGTTCGGAAATCCCAGGAAAACCGGTATAATCGCTATCTCGCTTGATGACGGGGATAAACTCGTATCCGTGAAGCTCACCGACGGCACAAAAGAAGCGGTAATCGGGACAAAACACGGGAAAGCGATTCGCTTTAATGAAAACGATGTGCGTGACATGGGTCGCGGCGCATACGGCGTCAGGGGCATGAGACTTGTGGGCGAGGACGAAGTTGTGAGCATGGCTGTTGTCGAGGAAAGCACCACGCTTCTTACCGTGACTGAGAACGGTTTCGGGAAGCGCACGGAATTCGCGGAATACCGAACCAGCAACCGCGGAGGGCAGGGCGTGATTACCATTGACGTGAACGTGAGGAACGGTAACGTGGTGGATATCAGGAGTGTGCGCGAGGACGATGAGATAATGGTGACGACCTCGAACGGCATCATCATCCGCGTGCCTGTGAGCGGGATTCGCGTGCAGGGAAGGAATACGCAGGGTGTTAAGATAATGAATGTCGGGGAGAAGGACAGGGTGGTTGGGGTGGCGACTCTTGCGAAGGAGGAGGAGAATGAGGAGGAGAAAGCGGTGCAGGTGAAGTTGGATGAAACGGCTGAAAAGCAGAAGGAGTGAATATTTGAAAAATTTTAATGTTTTAGATTATATTCATGAAGCAGAGGAACTTGAAAAGCTATTTTTGAAATTTATAGATTCATGTTTTGAGAATAAAATAAGTGATTATTATAGTAAATTATATCATACAAGTCGAACTAAACCTATCCAAAGAGAACTATTAAAAAGATATGAAATATGGTTTGCTGTTACAAAAAGAATAGTAATACAGTATTCTGATAACTATTCTGAATTTGAAAATAATTATGCTGGAGTAAAAAATCATATTCTTATGACAAATAATGAAGGCGGTAAAAGCACTCATTTAGATAATTTTATCGATACTTTTGATAAACAGGTAAATATTCTTCATACAATAATCCCAATAATTTCGTTAAAAGAAAATGATTTCAAAAAAATAATAACTGCCGATTTATTAGATTCAGAATTAAGCCAAGCAGAATTACTGTACAAACATGATTTTTACAGAGCATCAGGAGCTATTGCAGGAGTGGTTCTAGAAAGATATCTTAAAACTTTATGCGAAGTAAACCAAATCGATATTGGTGACAACGATACAATTGAACCGTTGGCTACCAAACTATATACGTCTAAAAAAATACCTGAATTTGATATAACTTTATTTAAGTCAATCCAACATCTTGCCTCAATTAGAAATAAATGCGACCATCCCAAGGATGAACCTAAACAACACGAAGTAAGAGAACTTCTGGATAAAGTAAAAAAGATTACTTTTTTAGAACTTTAAAAATTGATATCGTCGGGAGACTTGGACTGGCGCGCCCCTCCGGCTCGTCGACAGGGCGGCGCCGCTGTAACAGCCGAAGATGAATTTGATTTCATATCGAGGTCGTACAAGTTCGCTGCTAATAACCGTAATCTTGACTCAGAAAGAATTTATAATTGTTTAGAACAGATATTACATGAAATCCATTTATGATAACAAAAGAAACAATCACAGACATTACCAATAAAATAGCCGAATGTTTCAATCCTGAGAAAATAATCCTTTTCGGCTCCTATGCATGGGGAAAACCTGACAGGGACAGCGACCTTGACCTTTTTGTGGTAATGGAATCCACAGAAAGACCAATAAAGCGCGCCGCATCACTAAGGCGGGTATTAAAAGACCGCTATGTTCCCATGGATATACTCGTTCGCACACCTGAAGAACTCAAACACAGGCTGAATATCGGAGATCCCTTTATCAAGAAAATATTAAGGGACGGGCAGGTGATAT
>CABMII010000110.1 GCA_902386255.1 uncultured archaeon | reverse complement strand
TTATTGGTGCCCCATTCCTTAGTATATTTTGTTTCCATTGCTTTTTGGAATCTTGGTGCCATTTGAATCACCTCACGCCTTTGGCTGGAAGCCATATTTAGTTCTTAACTCCCAGACTTTCTGAACATGTTCAACAACTTCCTTGTCGCTTCTGAAGGATACATTGTCCACTCTATAGAATGTGGTTCTCTTGGCTGCTTCTGCTTCGCTCATTGGTTTGCCAAGGTTGACTTTTCTGTCAATTGGGACGCCGACCTGGTCTTTGTCACTTACAATGACGCCGCCTTCCAGTCTGCGCCTGTCCAGCATATCAAACATAGTTCCATCTTCCTGCAATCTGAGGGAGTGTCCGTGAACTGTACAGCCTCTAAGACCTGCAAGACCCGGGCATGTCATTTCGGTCTCCATCTGTCTCTTGGTGTACTCTTCCATATCTCTCTCTCTCATTTCGTTGACCTGTCTGCCTGACAGTGTTCCTGGGTCAACTCCTCTGAAATTGATTGCTGCATGGTACGATCTCCAGTATGGAACGGATGGAGCGTTGTACATGGAGTCAGCGAACTGTGAATATCTGACTCTGTCGCCAGCTGCTGCGCCTGGTGTTGGTTCAACAACCTCTCTTACGGAGCATTCTGGTTCGCCCATCTCTGAAAGTGGTGGGTGTGTGCTTGGATAATCCGAACCTGGTGCCCTGTGGCCCAGTAATGCTGTTAAGTCCTCATCGGAAATATCACGCAGTTTCTCTACGTCATCTGACATGTGTTTTCTTCTATTCTTAGCAACTGAGGTATTGCCAGGATAATATTGTGGTTTATATGCCATATTTTTTCCTCCTAATTAATTTGAATCGGTTCCTTCTGCTTTTGTGATGGATAAACTCATGATTTCTCTTCTGTTCCAATTACACAGAGGTTCGTTTCCGCTTTTGCATGCGGGTCTATCAGGCCGAGTATTCGTTCGTCTTCAAGATTGATACTATCATCAGTCTTGCTCTTGAATCCATACTTACCGTAATCAGTCAAAGTAGCTTTTTTCTTGATGAAGTGACCTTGCTTGAATTCAAAGGAAAATGGCAGCGCTCGCTCACACGCTTTTCTAAGATCTTCCTTTGCACTTTCATTTTCTATTTCGACAATTACCTCGCCCACCATGACATGCAATTCGAATGCGCAATCTCCCACATGGATTATTTCCATATTCGGGTGGTTAACATCCGTTCCCGTTCCAGGTCCACAAGTGACCTTACGGGGTAGGTTTTTGCCACCTATGAGCATTCGTATTACGCCTTTGACCTGATCAATCTCATTTAAGAGCTTTTCAGCAGTCGCAGGTTGTAATAGTCTTTGCGGAAATACTTTAATTTGGATTGGTTTATCCGTGACTGAAGCAGTTTTTACCATTCAATTCTCCGATTTATACGGCCTCCGCTACTGCCTTGATTGGCTCTCTGAACTCATCTACTGAGCTGAAGACATCTCCTACTAATCCTGAGGTCTTCTCTGGGCTGTAGATCTGGACACCTGCGTCAAGAGCAACTGCTGCTGCTACGCATGGTACTGCGAGACCCTTTGAGTGTCTGGTAACGACGTGGTTGCCGTTGAAGACTCCTGGTCCACCGCCTCCATAAATGGAGTGTGAGAAGAAGGAGAATCCGACTGCTGCGCCCTCTACTTTACCAAAGTCACATCCTGGGAGTGAGGTCTCTTTCTCAATTAAGTCGTTGGTGTAGAGCAATACTGCTGATACTGACTGTGGGGCTCTCATAGCACCGCAGTTAACGAGTGTTGCTGCCATGGTTGCTGCTGCACAGTATGCATTCCACTTTGCGACATCATTGGTCTTATAGGTTGTATAGCCAGATGCGAATTTCTTATCGGCGCTGATAACCTTATCTGCAATTGCCTTCTCGACGCATGCATGGACAACTGTACCGATTGTGCCGGTCTTGCCCTGGGCTTTTACTGTTCCATAAACCAGATTGTTTGCGTTCAAGCCCTGGTGGGAGAATGCCATTAATCTGTGTCTCTCCTGGATACCGATTGCGTCACCCATTTCGAATACGCCTGTATTCTCAAGGATTGAGCAGAGTGCGGCTGTGTTCATGGCGCTCTTCTTGCATGTTGCTGCAAGGTGGTTTGCCATGACGTTCCTCAATGTATAGCCAAAGCCTTCATCTTTCTGTGGGATTTCGACGATTGACTTTACGTTTCCGCCTACCATATCAAGTGTCTGTGGGTACTGTCCCCAGACTGCGGACTTGATGGTTGGGGCATCGAACATGCCGATGTTAAACTGGTTGATTATTGCCTGTGTTACTGCTGATGCTGCGCAGGTCAATGATGATACATATTCTGCTGCTACATCGATTCTAACGGATGGTACCTGAACGATTAACTGTTTTCCGCCGTTTAAGGAATTTACAACGGTGTCATCTCCGCTGTCTACCTTTACCATATCGGCAACTGCGCTCTGGATCTTTGCTGCATTCTTTACGATGTCTAATTTCATTTCTCTTCCGGGAATCTTTCTGCCCTTGCCACCGATTGCGGATGTTGCTAAGGTTTTCTCGATTCCTGCTAAGTCAACGGCTGCTGTTCTCTTTATACCGGTGACTATTCTCTTGATAGCGGCATTTCTCATCGGGCTTATGTCGTTTATGTCGACGCCTGATTTGAGTTTTGCTCCTCTGTCGCTATATAGGTCTATTTTGTCAGCCACGTTTATTTACCTCCTAATTTTTTATTTCCAAGAAATTGCTCACTTGGAAGCGATACAACAAACGAGCGACCACAATATGATAGAGTATAGAACCAAAAATAAGATAATTATGTTCTATTCATCCCAGCCATATTGTTTTTTATTGTATCGAACATCCATTACAATCCCTTGTACACCCTACTAAATCCTTTAAAGTACTTAAAGTTTACGAATCGTTCATGATAATACATTATAAAATAAATCATGGCGACGCAGCACGTTTTTTTATAGCAAGTTGCATCATTAATTATATATTTATCCACCGCTTTCCACGCTAACGTCACTCATTTCAGCTTTACCAGCTTCTTTCTGTTTTTCCAAAACTTCGCTGACTTCTTCACGAGTTAATATTATCTCACCGAGCTCTTTTTCCTCAACTTGCTTTATTACTTTCAGAACCTCGGGTTTATAGTATAGGTTTGTTTTATCGACAAGAGCCCAGGTACCTTCCTCGTCAGAAATGATTTCAGTTACATTGCCTTTCGTACCCGTATTTGCATAAATTACAAAACTTCCCACATGCAAAGGGTTTCCTGCGGAATCGGATACCTTTAGGTCACTCATCTTATCATTAATTGTACTGATTACTATTAATTATTACGGTCATAGGCCAATAGGTTTAAATGACTTTCTTACGTTTCATGGAGACATGGAAATACTCGCGGACATAGGAGGACGCGCCGGGCATGACTGCCGCGGTTTTTGCAGGTACTGCTATTTCAGGGGAGTAAAGGAAGTCCCGGCTTTCGGGTGCAAGCACTGCCTCCCCTTCCAGAAAGGATGCAATTACTGCACCAAAAATGTAAAAGAGGAATATTCGAGCTTCAAACCGTTTTCCATGGTGGCGCAGGAAGTCCAGCAGGCAGTTTATTTCAACAAGAACGTTTCAAAATTCAACGTAAGCGGCGGAGGTGATGTGAGCTGCTATCCGGAACTCAAATCGCTTGTGAAATTCCTCTCGCAATTCAATAAACCGATACACCTTGGCTATACAAGCGGGAAAGGACTGAATAAAGAAGATGCATTGTTCTTTATCAACCACGGCGTAAAGGAGGTCACGTTCACCGTTTTCGCTACCGACCCCGAACTTCGGCGAACATACATGAACGACAGGACAGCCGAGGATTCACTTGAAGCGCTTCACACCTTTGCGAAGCATATTAATGTATATGCAGCGTCGGTACTTATCCCGGGCGTAAATGACGGCGCTGTTCTTCTAAAAACCTGCTCCGACCTTGAGGAAATGGGCGTTAAAGGTCTCATCCTGATGCGGTTTGCCAATGCAGTTGAGCAGGGTTTGATTCTGGATAACGCCCCGGTGATTGAAGGAGTAGTTCCTCATACGCTTTCTGAATTCAAGGCAATCGTAGATGATATAAACGATAAGTTCAAATTCCGCGTAACCGGGACGCCTCTGTATGACCCTGAAACAGGCTCGCCGTTTGCTATCAGGAATGAACCCGAAGCGCTTTTAAAACTGCCCGGGCTCACCAAAGAAGCTACAATAATAACAAGCGAAGTCGCTGCACCGTTGCTGGAAGATATTTTCGGGAAACTCGGAGGGCTTGTAAATATAGTGCCCGTGAAAAAAGATGTCGGATGCCTGATTACTATTGAAGATGTAAAAGCGCTTGACCTGTCCCAAGTAAAGGGGACTGTTTTGTTCCCGGGCAGGGCGTTTGTCCATGACCCTGAAATCAAAAAAGTACTGACGAGCGACGGCATAGATAGATTGGTGCGGAGAGGACCGGACTTGCTGACAGTTGATGGAGAGATGAGCATATCGATGACGAAGGATGAAGTTATTGCCAGGGAAATAGAGGCTTTTACTGAACTAATACAGATGATAAATGTGCTGGGGACAGCGCCGAAAAAACAGCTTTAATTTTTTTTATCCTTCTCTTCAGGAATCCCGCACACCTTACATGCCTCTTCATCTGAAAGATTAAGTTTCTCGGCATCCATCGCCCGCGTGCCCTCTGCAAGCACGGCAGCATTGGATAGCGACCCGGCGATCAATATGGCATCGAAAATTTCCTCTTTTGTGATACCCAGGCGCTGCGCCACGCGGATGTGCAGCTTGAGGCAGTGCTCGCACCGGAGCGCTGCTGCCACGCCTATTGATATAAGCTCTACTGTTTTCGCATCGAGACGTTTAAATTCCCGGACGATGGTATTCTCATAAATAACCTTTGCAACAAGCAGCTCAGGCGACTCTTTCATGAAATTCAGGATATACGGTACTTCCCCGTAAACTTTTTCAACCTCTTTCAATAGCTCTTCGGCTGCCTCATCCGGCTCTTTTTTCAAAATCTTTTCAATCTTTTGCAGTTCCATGTTTCTAATAAAACGATTTCATTCCTATACTAAATAAACATTTGTATTTTTGCGAAGAAAAACAGATCAGTCCTGTTCAATTCTTTCCCCGAAAGCAAAATTCGGCTTGACAAAACGAATTCTTATTTTAAGTTTCTCGCCTTTCTTAGTATTTTTAACAAATACGACAAAATCATTGATTTTGGCTATCCCGTCCCCGCTGGCTCCAATGTCCTCGATAGTGACCGTATATTCCTCATCCATTTTTACAGCCCCTGAAAGCAATTCCCTTCCGATAACATAGATCTCAGCGCTCTGCTTCCTGGAAGCCTCAGGGGAAAATGCCTTGACCTTCACAAAACTCTGCCTTACCTTATCAAGGAAATCGGGAAATAAATCCCCCTGGAATACTTTCACTGCAAATTTTCCTCCAGGCTTTAATATTTTTTTTGCGCATTCAAGAGCAGAAGTGGCAAGGTCAATCGAACGGGCATGATCGTAGCTCCAGTTGCCAGTAAGATTAGGTGCAGCATCGCAAATAACCGCATCGGCGCCTTCTTTATTAGTTTTTTCCCTGATTTTTTCAACAGTCGCATCAAGCCGGATATCCCCCTTTATTGTTTCTACGCCTTCCATCTTCTCTATCGGGAGTATATCCACGCCAACAACTTTTCCTTCCGATAGTTCCTTGGCGACCTGGAGCCAGCCCCCGGGAGCAGCGCCGAGGTCGACTACAGCATCCCCTTTCGTAATAATTTTAAATTTTTCATTTATCTGTTTCAGTTTAAAAGCAGCCCGTGAGCGATAACCTTCGTCCTTGGCTTTCTTATAGAAATAATCCCTTCTATCACGAGGCATTTTTATTTCCTACATATACCCACTGGTCATAAATGCCTTTTTCATCGGTATTGTCGATAAGCTTCCCTTTAATCCCATTCTGCTCAAGTGCGTTTTTTAGAATCTCTATCTCTTCGCGTTTATTTACTGTCAGCATGATAAATCCCCCCGGTTTCAGGACCTTTACAGATTCATCCATCATTTTTTCCCAGATGCTTTTATTAAAGGGATATATCGTACCCAGCATAAAACCGACTATGGTGTCAAATTCATTTTCTGCGAAGAATATAGAAAGCCGCGTAGCATCAAGAACAATCGTCCTCTTCGGGTCAAGAACCTGATGCTCAAGCCCCTGGCATATCTGGCATTTATTATAATCAGTTGTCAGGGGATTGTATCCCATCTTATGAAGGGGCATGGTTGACATGCCGTTCCCGCAGCATATTTCAAGTATATTTCCACTGAGTTTGCATTTGTCCAGTAATCCTTCCAACCTGGCATTTCTGCTTTCAATATAAACCATTTCATAAGGTTCTTTTGAAATGTGGCAATTTTCGCATAACTGCCTGTTTACAAGTTCGATGGAATAATATTCTATGATTGCATTATTGAATTCTGCGGAAGTAGTATTGTATAATTTATCAAATTTTAAATTCTTTACGATACCGGAAAATTTTCTGCTGCTCTCATTAGGCACAGGTTTTGAAGAAACGAGGTTTGTGAAAATAGCCTGGAACTCTTCTGTCTCTTCTGTTTCGGGATTAAAAAGAACTATCCCTATTATATTTCCATTTTCATCCTTAATCCCATTAATCCTCGCATCCGGGTCTTTCTGGATATTATCTAAATATTGTAACGATAATAAATTATTTTTTAACGAAGCATAGCTTTCTTCAACAAAATATATATTTTCCCGGGTTTTGAGACCTAAAATATCATGAATCAACATATCGAATATGCATTAATTAACCACATATGAAAGCAGATGTCTTCATTCACCTGCGTTTTATTGCGGTTTCTTTTTTGTTCAATTCCCTTCATCGGGTTCATCATCACGATAACTCGTATCCCCGATCATAGCTGCGCTGAGAGAGTCGATACCATCAAGCCATTCAGCCACAAGCCCCTCAGGGATGTCTTCGAGATCTTTTTCTTTGATTTTTCCACCCGCAAGAATATTTGCACCGATTTCCGCGATGTTTCCAAGCGCTGCGCCCATATTCTCTTCCTTTTCCGCCGCGAGGGCGCTTTTAATCAACTTATTAAGGGATTTTGATTTCTCAAAAGCTTTTTCTACATAACATTCACATGATGCAAAAACACCCATTAATGATAATTGAACTGATTCTATCATCATGTCAATATCTTCGTTAACCGGTTCAACTTTTTTCAGGACAATTTCTTTGATATCCGAAATATACGCAAGAGCTGATTCCTTGCTGATCAGGTTCTTGTCATATTTTGCTATTATTTTCAAACATGCAAGAACAACATCATCTTCCATATATACAAAAACAGCGCCTTTTTGCTGGTCTTCGATCTTGAAACCGCTTTCAACCACTTTTTTTATCCAGTTGTTCCATCTTTCCTGTGTATAGAAGGGAATTACAATTTTTTGTTCTTGCATGATTTCTCCAATTGTAAGGATAGTACATTAATTTTTGGTCATTTTTTGTTTCCGGCAGATGTCAATTTTTTTACCTTGCTAATTAATTCATTTTTGCCAAAAGGTTTTGTAATATAATCATCGGCTTTTAAAACATGAAGCCCGAGCAATTTATCTATGTTCTGCGCCTTGGCTGTCAAAATAGCAATGGGGAGCGTTGGATATTTCTCTTTGATTTTCCTGAAGACATCCCATCCATCCATGTCCGGCATCATAATATCAAGCAGGACAAGGTCCGGTCTTGTTTTTCCAACCTTATCCAGCGCTTCCATACCATTTGCAGCAAGCACAGTTTCAAAACCGCCGCTCTCCAGGACTAATTTAACAAGCTCAAGAGTATCGGGTTCATCGTCCACTACAAGGACTTTTTTAATTGATGCGCTATTATTCATTCTTTCACCGATTTTGGCAATAAAATATGAAAGGTACTTCCCCTATTTTTACTTTCCGCCCAGATTTTGCCTCCGTGGGCTTCAACAATATTTTTTGAAATCCACAGACCTAACCCGGCTCCTTCATATTTTCGCGTGCTAGATGATTCCACCTGGTAAAACTTATCAAATATCCGAAGAAGATTTTCCTGGGGGATGCCTATTCCGGTATCGATTATTTTGATGTGTATGTTTTCAGCTTCCTCTTCTGCAGAAATTCTTATCCCGCCTTTTATTGTAAATTTAATGGCATTGTCCAGGATATTCGAAAATACCTGCAACAGCCTTTCCTTGTCGCCATTGATTATAATAGATTCGGAGATATCATTAAATATGGGTATATTTTTTATCGAAGCAATGGTTTTCATATCTTCTATGACCTGTGCGGCAAGGTCAAAAAGAGGCACTAACTGGGTTTTAAGTTGAAGGTTCCCGGATTCGATAAGGGGGGTATCGAGCAGTGCCCTGATTAACTTTGATAACCGTTTTGAATTTCTAAGGATTATTTCGGCCTTGTGGCGCTGTTCTTCTGTCAGATTCCCTTCAAGCATCAATTCCGTGTATCCAATAACGGATGTAAGCGGAGTCCTGAGTTCGTGTGATATATTAGAAAGGAAATTGTCTTTCATCCTGAAAAGTTCCTGCAGTTTTGAATATGTAAGTTTGAGTTCCTCATATGAATCTTTTAATTCTTCTTCGAGTTTTTTGTGTTCTGTTACATCTGTGATGACTGTTATGATTTTTTCGACATTGCCGTTTTTATCCTTGATTGGTATTTTGCTCGTGTTCGTGTAAATTACTTCATCAAAATATTCTGTTTTTTCTTCGCTCAGGAATATTTCCCCTGTTTTGATGACGTGCTCGTATTCCATATCAAGATTTTTTTCTTTCAGAAACGGGAATGCCTCGAATAAATTTTTATTTATAATCTGGTGCTTTTTGAACCTGCCCCTGCCAAGTTTTTGCAATTCATCATTAATGGCAAGGATTTTCATGTTTTTATCGACAACATGGATTGCCTGGTTTATATTATTCAATATCTCT
Organism: uncultured archaeon; assembly: GCA_902386255.1. Taxonomy (GTDB): domain Archaea; phylum Halobacteriota; class Methanosarcinia; order Methanosarcinales; family Methanoperedenaceae; genus Methanoperedens. The sequence goes on along the minus strand of CABMII010000110.1, from coordinate 22,155 downwards.
TCATTAAATTCTTTTAAATAAATAATATTATTATAAAATAAAATATTTTCTATTGCCACGCCTATCTGGCTGCCGATTGCCATGAAAAGTTCCTTATCCCTGGCGGAAAATCTATGGGAAACCTTGCTTCTTATTGTAATAATCCCGAGAACCTTATCTTTTGATTTAAGAGGGATTCTGGCAAAAGAGATACAGCCGCTTTTATCTTCGAACGCCATTCCCGAAAGGTTCCGTTTGTCTTCCATAACTATTACCTCATTGCCTTTTACCATCGCATTAAGAGCGCCATTGCTTCTATTTTCTTCACTTCCAGGATAATTTTTAAGAACAAACTCTCCTGTATTTTCATCAAGCAGGTAAACTTCCCCGCATTCCATGCCTGTAAATTCCAATAATTTATCAAGAGTATTTAATAATATTTTATCCAGATCAAATGTTTCACTGATATTCCTTGAAATTTTATTCAATATGGTGAGTTCCCTGTTGCGTGAGATAATTTCTTCTTCAAGCGCTTTTTGCTGCGTGATATCCCTCATTACAAAAATTATATTTGTGATATCTTTCTTATCAAGAAACGGAGATGCATTTATTTCGAGAATTTTTTTTGCCCCGTTGATATTTATCTCATGCATGAATCTCAATGGTTTCTTTGTTTGTAGCAATTTTTCAACAGGGCATTCTTCTGTCTTGTTTTGCGCTTTATCCCCGAAGACTATTTCATGACACGTTCTCCCCGTGACATGTTCTTCGTTCAGACCCATTAACTTCAGGAATGATTTATTTACCTTTACAATTTCATGGTCGCTATTGACAACGAATATCCCGTCATCAATACTGTCAAACAATGTTTCAAGATATTTTTCAGCAGCCTCGATTTGTTCTTTTGAAGCTATGATATCCTTGATTTTCTGGTCAAGGTTCAAAGCCATATCATTAAAAGTCCGGCCAAGCTCGCCAAGCTCATCGTCTGTGATTATATCTATTTTCTGGTCTAGTATACCCTTATTTATCCTGTTTGCTCCTTCTGTAAGCTTTGATACGGGTCCAGCCAGTCTTTTCCCTGTCAGGTATGAAAAAACGCCTCCGATAAACAGTGCCGATATCGCTAACAGAAGAAGCCTTCTTGAAGCTTCAAGAATCTGCGCCCTTATCCCGTTTTCAGTTAAACCCACATGAATATAACCAATATTGCTAAAAACCGGTGCATTAAATTCATGTATGATTCCGGATTCTGTATCAATTACAGATTCTTTCACGGTATTAGAGGGTTTCGTCATATTTTGAAGCGCTTTTGGGAATCCTTTATCAAAAGTATGCACTAAGACTATACCCTCGGAATCGGTAAGATAAATATATTCAACATCTGGATAGTTTTTTTTCACATTGTCAAAAGAATCCCTGATACTCACCAGGTCATTTAGGAGCAATGGATTTGTGACATCCTGCGCCAGGTCTTTGGCCAGCAGAAATCCCTTATCACGGAAATCACCTTCAATTATGCCTCGCTGGATATCCTGGATAACCAGGTAAGACCCAGCAATAATCAGGAATATTATAAACATTGTCGAAATAATAATCCTGGAGCGCAAGGTTGTCATTGGACTTTTATCCTCATTTCTCTTATGGAATCATAGGCATTATCATTTATATTGACAAATTTATCGATCATGATTTTGGAGAGAATCATTTTACCTTCTTCATCCTTATCCATTTTCAAGAAAATATCTTTAAGCCTTTCTTCCAGGAACGGGTCGGTATCCTTTGGAACTACAACGGGAGGGATTCCAAAAGGCGGTGAAACTTCAATTATCCTTGTATTTGATACGATGTCAGGTTTTGTATTTTTCATATAGTCATATATCAGGCTGCTTACGGCTGCGCCATCTGCCAATCCCCCGGCTACTGCGATGATGGAATAGTCCTGGCTGTAGGTGTAAAAATAATTACTCCTGCCTTTTTCATCAACTCCAAAAAAAGAATCAGGTGTTTCATTAATGAGAAAAAGTCTATACGCTGGGTAAAGTCTTCCTGAATTTGATAACGGGTCTGAGAAAGCAAATTTTTTGCCCCGCAAATCCGTGATGTTATTATATGTACTGTTTTTTGGAACAATGATATATGAGTTATATGTCGTTCTTCCATTTATTTTGGGCGCCACAAGGAGTTTCATCCCGAATTCTTGATTGCCTGCGATATATGCCCCTCTGTTTACGAAAGAAAAATCTATCTGCCGGTTCTTTATTAAGTCGTTCACTTCCCTGGAACTTCGCCTCTGTACGATTTTTACGGGTCCGCCCAACTTTTTTGAAACATACCCGGTCAATTCTTCATAGTAAGCATAGGATTCTTTTGGGGAAACACCTGAAGCAAAAGCAGCTTTTAGACCAGTGTAATTTTCCCTTATATCCGGCTCCTGAACATTACTCAGGTTGGTTTTCGCCGGTTTTTCGATACAACCTGGCGATATTGAAATAATAATCAAAATAAAAACAACAAAATATATCTTTTTCATGAATCGGATTTCTTAGTAAGTTCCTTGATTAACCATCCCCAGTATTTTATTGCAGCGATTAAACCCAGAGTAATCCCTAATGCAAAAAAAGTATCCCCGACTAAATGGGTGTTTTGAAAATTATCAAAAGATAATGCCATTATAATAGAACCCAGTAACATGAAAAACATACCTATATAATAAATATAATAATATTTTTTCATCCCCATTACTTCACCCAATCGTTTACTGAGAATACTTAAGAAATAAAGCACCGAAGTAAACAAAATAATCACAACAGGACCACCTAATCTTAATAATCCGGGAAATAAGCTCATTTTATACCCACCATTTTTCTATACAGGTAAAAACTTACAAGAAAAGAGCTGAGCGCGCCGGACAATTCTATCGCCTCTTCTAAAAATCTGTTAGCGGCAAATAATTCAGTCGATGCTGCAATAAGAACAATTATCGGAACTATATAGAAATAATAAAATGTTTTTACGTTGAATTTCTTTTGATAAAACATGGCTATTGCAGTTATGAAAATCATAATGAAACTTGCTGCAACCCATGAATATATGTCAATAATATCTTGTATAGCTACCATAGGTGGAGGTCATTTTTTGAAAGCTTCGACAAAAGCTTCTACAGGTGTCTTTACGGGACTTCCGGATAAAATTCCTGAATATTCCATAAACTGCTGTGTTACCTCAACACCTTTTTCATTGATAATGATTTCCCTTATCGCCTTCTCATGGTTGCTACCTCTCATCTTAAGTACTGATATAGCCTTTCGCACTTCGCTTTTTATCTCAACATATCGCAATAAAATGACAGCATCCATGATTGGTGAAATACCGGTTCCTGTAATCCGCGTTGCACCTGTAAGGTTAGAAATCTCGTTTGTATAAATTGCAGTAATGTTTTGGTTTTTTAAAAAATTGACTATATTCTCCATATAATCAGCTATCGGCATATACTGCGGCAGCAAGTGTTGAAGTTTTGCAGTCCCATCGAATAACAGGCGTTTGGCATTTAAGTCCTGGATGGTTGCTTCCATCTGGGCTGCCATGCCATGAACATCAAATTCGAATGCAGATATTATTTTAAGCATTTTTTTATTTTCATATTCATCCAGATTCCAGCCAAACATTTTTGAATTTTCACGTATTTGCAGGGGATCCTCTTCAAAGGAGATTATCACACCAGGTTCTTTTTTCAATAAGCCATCCATTATGAATTGTGTCCCGATTACTGTTTTGCCTGTTCCGCTGCTTCCTGAAATCAATATGGCAGACCCGCGGTTATAACCACCGCCGGTCATCTTATCCAATCCTTTTATTCCGGTGGATATCCGTTCTTTTAGTATAGCAGCCCTCGCTGGCTTATGCAATCTTGGGTATACCATAAACCCATTTTTTGTTATATTGCATGAATGCTTGCCGCCCTGGAATTCCTGCCCCCTCATTTTGATAATATTAAGATAGCGAATATTATTCTCGTAGAAGGGTTCATTACTGAGATAGATAATACCGTCTACCAGATAGCTCAGAGCGCTTTTAATGAGTTCCGTCTCGGTAAACTCGCCAGCCAGTAAAACAAGGGAATTCCATCCTTTCATGCTTGCAAAAAAATCATAATAGAACTGGCGTTGCGCGTCTCTATCCAATCCATAAGCAAAGACATTCACAGGGTCGATCGCAATCCTGTCCGGCTTAATCGATTCGATGTTCCTCTCTATTTCCTTAATAATGGCATCCGAACCTTTATGGATGATATCAATGTCGATGGGCACATATTTGACATTGCCTTTCCCAAGCAGTGAGATATTATAAAAAGAAAATTTGGACATGAAATTATTGATCATTGCTATGGGCTCGGAAAGAGCTGTGATATACATGCAAACCTCTTCATTTTTTGCAGCATTGAACAGGGATTGCATTACCAAAGTAGTTTTGCCGGCCCCGGCTGTGCCTGCTATCAAAATAACAGACGGTCGCAGGAATCCTCCATCCATTATTTTATCAAGACTGTTAATCCCTGAAGTTACCTGTTTCATATTATAACCCCCTCATGATATCAACCCATCACCTGCTTTATCTGTTCTGATGCCTTTGACATTTCGATAAGAACCAAACCCAGGCCTGCATCCGGTTTCGTCATGACCAATAGTAAGGCTTTTGGCCCGGCCCCGGTACCGATTATTTTCCCGTTTTTAGATTCCACTATTATCCTGTCTGGAATGCCTTTCCCGAGTTCCATTGTTGCTGTTTCTGCAGCGCCAAGCATTGTTGCCGACATAGCTACAAACGTCTCAGCGTGCTGCTTTTTCGATATTGTTGAACATATAAGTAGCCCGTCCCTGCTTGCTACTGCAGATGCTTCCACACCTCCGATATTATTTATATCTTTTAAGACTTTTTCAAGCATTTCTGTTGTTGCCATGGTTACCCTGTTATTTTCAACTTGTATTACCAGCAATTTATTATAATTTCATCATCATTATGATTGTAATTATATTAACTTCTGCTATATTTATTCCTTGTGGTATATGAAGTTTGTTGTATTTTTGACAACATTGTTTAAATTGAGCAATCACAAATTGTTCAAATTTTATACAAGTTACAATGGATTTATGGTCTTAATATATTTGAAGTTTATCATATTACTAATAACATTGCTTGAATTGAGCAATATTGTATTTGTTTAACTATATAAACAAGATATGTGTAGATTGGTAAATATATTAAATAAATTCGGTGATGTAATAAAAAAAATTATGTGAGGAAGTGAAGCGGAGATGAGAAAAAAATTGGATTCCAGGGATTTACACCGCCTCGTAATTTGCTCAGATCTTAGAAAGAATCTACTCATGTGTTTGAATGAAGATAAAAAATCACTTGGTGACCTGCGGAATGAGTTAGATATCAGTTCCACAACAGCCATACATGCCCTAAGGGAGCTTGAAAAGAGCAACCTTGTTTTTCAGGATAAGGATAAAAATTATGCGCTAACAAAGATTGGCAGGATTTTAATCCTGAAAGTGGCAGATTGCAGTAATGCTGTTGATGTTATAAAAAAACATGAAAGATTCTGGCTTGAGCATGACCTGAGCGGGATTCCGGGACATCTTATGGAGAAGATAGGGTGGTTGAAGGACTCAAATATAGTACAGATAGATTCTTTAGACATCGTCAAAACTCATGAGTCTTTTGTCCGATTTATAAAACCTGCTAAATGGTTAAAAGGGGTCTCCCCGATATTCTCCGCGGATTATCCTGTTGTTTTCAAAGAGATGATTGAGAGAAATGTCAATACACAAGCTATTGTGACCAACGCTGTCTTGAAAAAAACCGTTGATGCGTTTGGCAAAGAAAATTTTGATAAATTAATTTCTAAATATCAGTTAGACCTGTCAGTGATTGATGAGGATTTGAAAGTGGCTTTTACGGTTACGGATGGTTTTCTATCAGTTGGGCTATTTACGAATAATGGATTATACGACCCCACCCATGATTTGATCAGCACAGATGATAAAGCAATTCAATGGGGAATTGAGCTTTTTGAATATTATCGAAAAAAAGCAAAGAAATATGAAAACTGATTACTGAAAAAATAATTGCTGATACTAATTATCTCATTAGCATTCTTGTACCGATTCGATTACTGGCGTTAGGATGTGATCCAATGTATGGATTTCTTATCAATACCAAACAGGATTGCATCTTTTCTAATTTCAACATCGCTTTTTTTGGCAATAAATGGCTCTTTCAAAGTTTTTTTTTCGGGATTATTATTCAATATTTATGCTTTTAACATGGTAATAATCACTTTTTTAACTACATTCAGCACATACGGGTTGAATAAATTAACTGACTTTAAGGAAGATTCGATAAACGCTCCCGAAAGAGCAAAAGCTATTAAAAAAATAGAGCTAATTTTTAAAATATCGGTAGCAGTATCATTCTTTCTTTCACTGGTTCTTGGGTTTCTTGAAAGTGTGTTGACCCTCCCCATTCTTCTTTTTCCTTTACTTCTGGGAATATTATACAGTGTGAGATTATCCAGAAAAATTCCCCGCCTGAAAGATATTACCGGTGTGAAAAACCTGACTATAGCCCTTTCATGGGCGGTTGGTTCAACGTTTTTCCCATTGATTTATCTTACAAATAAAAAAATTGTATTAATAATATTAGTATTCTATTTCTTTTTTCTAAAGAGTTATATAAATAGTATTATATTCGATATTCGTGATATAGAAGGCGACAGGATGAACGGGGTGAGGACAATACCAGTATCAATGGGAAGGGAAAAAACAAAACTATTCTTACTGATCCTTAATTCAACTCTCCTTATCTGGCTACTGATATCCCGGGATTATTTCATGAAATACTTTTATGTTCTATTCTTTTCTATCGTATATGGATATTGGTACATCCTGTATTTTTGCGGGGCTGGTGTAAAACCGGGAAAATCCCGGGATTTGTTGGTTGATGGTGAATTTATTTTACTAGCTATATTAGCTTCATTGGTTAAGAATTAAGTTCTATTTTTAAAAAGCATTAGGGCAATTCTTTTTAAATTTTGTTCTCAGTCTTAACAATTTTCTGCCAAAAAAACAATATATAGCTTGACTGCATGAGGGAATAAAAAGGAGAAAGTTAATGCTGCAAAGAGTATTGATGGATGGCGGTGGAATTTTCTGGTCACTGGCTTATATTCTCATCATTTTTCGTGGATTCAAAGATAAAACATATGGCATGCCGTTATTTGCTCTTTGTGTAAATATTTCATGGGAGCTTATATTCTCATTCATTCTTCCGAGTACCAAGCCTCAAATCTATATTAACTATATATGGTTAATTCTGGATATTTTTATCATGATACAATTTCTAAAGTTTGGGAAATTTGAATTCCCCACTCTTTCAAATAAACAATTCTATACTGTATTCCTGTTAGCTTTAGCCACAGGCTTCGGCTTGACTTTATCCGTTACTTATGAATTCAACGATTTGGAAGGTGTATATGCAGCATTCGGCGATAATCTCTTCATGTCAATTTTGTTTATTGTAATGCTGTTTACGCGGAATAATCTCAGGGGGCAGTCGATTTACATCGCTCTTTTTAAGATGCTAGGCACAGCATTTAATAGCGTCGCTTTTTATTTATACGAACCTATTACACGGGGTTCCGTCCTTTTACCATTTCTCTTCATCTCAATTTTTGTCTATGATCTGATATACGTTGGCCTTATTTATCAAAAATACTTAACTTCGCCACTTACGGCTAAGTAAAACGTATTTTTATCACCTACAATTGCCAGATGGCTTTTTACCAGCGTAATTTCAGACTCTATGTCATCATATTTTTTGATAATTAATAAGAGGAGTTATTATTGTCTCTAAAGAGAATGCTGAGGTTCGTACAGTTTTTAAGATAATACAATGCCCGTTCTACGTAAGAGATGTGGTATTATTGCCTGAAGATGAAGTTATTTTGAGCAAAAGTCTGCCTATCTAATGTTTTTGTCCCAAAACCTATCACCCGCTTTCGTACAGAAGGGGTTACGGCTCTATCCTTGGGATTGTCCGCAGCGTCCACCGTTGCTTTTATTTCTTCTTATGCCAATCTTAATACGACTCTCTATGGCCATATTTAAACACAGGAACAAATTGGGACTTGTAACATGGAAGATATAAATAAGAACTTAAAGATTGCAATAATCCTCACAACCCTTATCTTTTTCCTCGAATTCGCGGGGGGGATAATATCCAACAGCCTTGCCCTTCTTTCGGACGCAGCCCATGTATTTATGGATGCGGTGGCACTGGTTCTTACCTATGGGGCAATAAAAATATCCTCCCGCCCATCTAACAGGAATGTTACCTTCGGTTACCACCGGTTTGAAATTTTTGCTGCGCTAATCAATGGATTAACGATTTTCGGAATTTCCATATTCATATTTTATGAAGCTTTTGGAAGGATATTGAATCCTCCTCCTGTGAGAGGAACTGAGGTGCTGGTAATAGCCAGTGTGGGACTGGTTGTGAATACGTGGGTGGCTTTAAAATTGCGCGGGCATCATGACCTCAATATCAAAGGGGCATACCTCCATGTAATCGGGGACGCCCTTGCATCCATCGGGGTAATAGCGGGAGCCCTCATCATCATTTTCACAGGCAGAACAATTGTTGACCCTGTGCTTAGCATGTTATTGGGTACCATGCTTTTGTACGGTTCTGCCAGTCTCATTTTCGGCTCCGCACGGATTCTCCTAGAATTCGCCCCCGCGCATGTTGATGCTGAGAAATTAAAAGAAATAATAATGCAGGTAGAAGGTATAAAAGGAGTCCATGATATCCATATCTGGAGTATCTGTTCCAATATCCATGCTATGAGCGCCCATGTCCTTGTAGACAGGATACATGTCCAGCAGACCGAGATATTAGTAACAAAAATAAGCGAGATCGTAAAAGAAAGGTTTCGGATATTGCATACCACATTGCAATTTGAATGTGCAGAATGCACCCCCGTGGAGATAGGGCATGAAGACTACCATTACGAAAATTAAATCGCTTTGTTCCCATTAAATGCGCTTTTAACAAGCATAACCCCGGATGCGATATCGAATTCTATGGTCCTGCCGTAATTTCCCCCAGTATCGCTTGCGATAATCGGAAGCTTCATTTCTCCAAGTTTTCCCCTGACGGCTTCAACATTCCTTGCGCCTATCTGCATGTCCGCCTCTTTGAAGCTGAACATGCTTGCACCGCCTGCTATCTTGGTTTCAATCCTGTTCTTCACACATCCCTTCAGGAGCATCATTTCAACTGCTTTTTCGATGGCTGTGTCTGCAAATTTTAAAGGATTGTCTTTATTTCTTGATTCCTCTATAGATGGAAGTAATATATGGGCAAGACCCCCGAATTTTGCTACCGGGTCACGGAATGAAATCGCCACGCATGAACCAAGACCAATGGTTACGAGCACAGCCGGGTTATGAACAACCGCAAGGTCTGCAATTCCGATTATAATCTTCTCTTTAACCAAATCCATAGTAACGGTATATATTATTCTTTAATGTAATAAGGTTTTCTAATTACTATCATTATGATGATTAATCTATCTGGAAAATGTTATTTTTTAATTCCCTGAAATCCTGTTTATCGCATCCAGTATTTTAGAAAGTGATGCAGAATCCGTAAATATGAGTATTTTCCCTTCAATTTTCTCAGTATTTATGGTGAATTCTGTGTTTATAAACAGGACATCTTCAACATCCCTGCTCATCATGCATACAATCTGGTTAATTATTGCATCTGCCATATCATATATATTCAGAGGCGGTGAAAGACCTATTGATATTCCCAGGAAATTTGAAAGAGAGGTTATATACGTCCCGCTCATTATGTTTCCCGTCTCTTTAAGCACGGATTGATCCATATCATCAAATGTCTCGTTCTCATTTTCCGTACCCATAACAAGTTTAATCAGGTACTTCGCGCTTTTTTTGGATAATAAAAGCAGAAGAAACCCTTTGGCATCCCCGGTTAATTCCAGTATTATCCCTATCACTGGCGCTTCATTCTTTACAAGATCAGGCACTTTTATTAATGGTATTAACTTGAGGTCGGGCAGGGATATCCAGACACGCTTGTTAACCATCTGTGAGAGAGATGTTGTTGCATGCCCTATCCCGATATTCCCTACTTCTTTGAGTGCATCTTTCTGGAATTCTGTAAGTGTTTTTATTTCAGTCATTTTTAGTTTTCCTTCTTCTGGTATATCCTTTCTTTCAAATCAACGTGTTTAAACAGTTTGCATGACGGCCCGACAAGGGTTTCTGTTTTTCCCATAACAAAATAACCACCGTCTTTCAGGGCATTATAGAAATCAAAATAAAGCTTTTCCTGAAGTTTCTGTTCGAAATATATAGTGACATTCCTGCAAAATATTATGTCAAATCCGGATAGTTTCGGTCCGGATATCAAATCATGGTTTTTAATAGTAACCAGGCGGCGAATTTCGTCCGTCACCTGATAGTTGTCATCCTTTTTATTAAAAAAACGTGCAAGCCTTTCTTTGCTTATTTTTTCAAGTTGCTTTTGATGAAATATGCCAAGCCCGGCTTTATTAAGAGAATCCTCATCAATATCTGTCCCCATTATGGAAATATTATATCTCTTTGCTGACATTCCCAGGTATTCGGCCAACATAATGGCTATGGAATACGGTTCTTCCCCATTTGAGCACCCGGCGCTCCATATTTTCAGATTCCGGTTCTCTCCTCTGGATTTGATCAATTCAGGAAGTACAGTTGCACGGACTGCTTCGTAGGTTTCAGGGTTCCTGAACAATTCCGTTACATTAACTGTTAATGTCTCTTTCAATTGTTTCTCTTCGGCCAGATTTTTTGAAAGGAGCTCTGCATACTCTTTATAAGATTTTGATTGGGTTGCCCTGAGCCTGACAGCCAGTCTCCTTTTTAAATGCGCCTGTTTATATTGCTCGCAATTAAAACCGATTTTTCTCTTGATAATGGTTTTTAATTCTGAAAATTCCCCGTCATCCTCACGCAATGCCACGATATCAGAAGTATTCATCATAGCAGTGTCCCCACATCAATAATCAGTGCAACATTGCCGTCCCCCAGTATTGTCGCTCCTGCAAATCCCCTGACACCTTTGAGAATATGATTTTCAAGATTCTTGAGTATGACTTCCTGCTGCCCGATAACCTGGTCCACCACAAGCCCGATATTGCTCCCGCCGCGTTCCACGACCACTACGAGAAGTTCTTCCGAACCGTTGGTATCGATTCCGAAAAGCTTGTGAAGCCTGACAATTGGCAGGACTTCGCCCCGTATCAATATCACTTCTTCGCCCTTTATTGTCTTTATCTGGTCTTTCCTGATAGACAAATCCCTTACCACATTGGTGATGGGCACGGCATAAACATCCTTGCCTACCTTTACCATCAATGAATGGATGATTGCAACGGTTAAAGGCAATTTGAGAATGATTTTTGTACCAGTCCCTTTTGTAGATTCAAGCTTTATCGAGCCGCCCATACTCCCTATTTTGGTTCTAACAACGTCCATCCCGACCCCGCGCCCCGAAACATCCGTTACTTTCTCTGCAGTGCTGAACCCGGGCATGAATGACAGGTTGATTGCTTCATTATCTGAAAGTTTTGCGGCCTCTTCCTGCGTCAATATCCCTTTCTTAACAGCAGTTTCCCGGAATTTCTGCGGGTCCATCCCTTTACCGTCATCCAGGGCCTCTATGACCACATGATTTTTCTCACGCTTTGCAGTTAATCTAATCGTTCCCTTCTGGTTTTTACCAGCCTGTTTCCTGATCTCCGGTGACTCGATACCATGGTCTACGCAGTTCCTGAGGATATGGACAAGAGGGTCTCCTATCTCGTCCAGCACTGTACGGTCAAGTTCTATATCACCGCCTTCAAGGATCAAATCTATTTCTTTTCCCTCTTTTTTGGCAAGGTCCCTTACCATCCTCGGGAAACGGTTGAATATCTGTTCAATCGGAACCATCCTGGATGCCATGATTTCTTCCTGTAATTCGTTGGTGAGACGGTTAAGGCTTGCAAGTGTTTCTTCCAGGACATCCAGTTTATGAACTGTGGCAAGCTGCATCAATCGTATTTTATTAATAATCAGTTCCCCGACAAGGTTCATCAGCGAATCAAGCCGTTCTATGCTTACACGGACGCTCTGGACGCTTTTTATTGCAGTCTTGTTGCTATCGGGAGCGCAGGATTTCTCTTCAACTTTTGCCTTTGCTTGTATGCCTTCATGGGGTTTAATCTCCACTTTTGCAATTTCCGAAATCTTCATTACGGCTTTTTCTAATTTTGCAGCCTCTTCTTTAGTCGAAACAACAATCTTGAATTCCCTGTCAAACTTCTCGTCCTCAATTTCCTTAATCGAAGGATTCGTTTCAATAATTTCCCCGAGCTCTGAAAGATTCCTCATCACGATTGTTGAGCGTGCTGATTTGAGAACACATGATTCGTGAAGCGTAACAGTAATATCTAAAATCGTGCATCCATCTTCGATTTTTTCCATATCGATATTATCGGATTTATCATTTTCGTGGGTAACATCTGCGGTTCCTGGTTGTTCATTTGTTTCTGCTTTCATTTCTGACAATAATGAAATTTTCCTGATAAGTCCGGATATATCGAATTGCGAACAGTTTTCAGGGTTTTCAACCATTTTTTCAAGCGTATCAAGGCATTCAAAAAGTATATCGATAGCCGCAGAATCAAGTTTCATCTTATTTTTCCTGACGCTGTCCATCAGGTTTTCCATTTCATGGGTAAGTTCCTTGATATTGGTGTAACCCATAGTTGCAGACATGCCTTTTAGCGTGTGAGCCGCCCTGAACATCACATTAATCGTTTCACTGTTTTCAGTGTCTTTCTCAAGATTGAGAAGTGCCTCGTTCATCGACTGGAGATGTTCTGCGGCTTCAACAGCATACATTTCCTTATATTCCGACATGTCATCCATAAAATACCTCTATGTAATTTGCGCTATGCTCTCCGCTATTTTATTAATCGGTAAAACATAATCCGCCAGATGTTGTTCGATAATTGACCTCGGCATGCCAAAGACCACGCATGTGGATTCATCCTCGGCTATTACCCTACCGCCAGCTGATTTCAGTCTCCTGATACCATCCGTCCCGTCAGAACCCATTCCTGTAAGTATAACCCCGACAGAGTGTGCCCCGTAAATCGGGGCGACTGAATTGAGAAGAACATCAACAGACGGCCTTACACCCTGGACTTTTTCGCCCTTTATAAGCGCGATAACTTCTTTTGTTTTGCCGTTTATTTCTTCCTCCCTTACAGTCATATGGTAATCACCCGGCGCTATCAGGACAATTCCGGGTCTTACGATATCTCCATCGACTGCTTCTCTTACCTTTATACTGGACTGGCTGTCCAGGCGCTCCGCAAGTGATTTTGTGAATCCGGCAGGCATGTGCTGGACCACAAGAACCGGTGCATTAAAGTAAGGGGGAAGCAAAGGAATAACCTGCTGCAGGGCTCTTGGCCCGCCCGTAGAAGTGCCGATAATTACTATTTTCTTAAATTTTGATTTTTTGTCAGGTTCAATCTTTTGCTCTTCAGCCCTGTCTATTTCTACATCGGAATCTTTTGGCTTTTTCCCGCCCTCCCTGACACATTCCATCCTGGAAATACCGGAATCATCTTCTTTGTTCTGGATAAAACCAAGCTTATGTGTTTCAACTTTGGCTGCAGCTTTTACCTTTTTAACCATTTCATCCTTAATTTTATTCACATCGAGGCTGATATTTCCTGAAGGTTTGAGAATGAAATCTACTGCACCGTATTCAAATGCCTTCATTGTAACGTCGGCATGTTTTGATTCCGCGGCGCTGAGCATTATAACCGGTGTCGGGCATTCGCTCATTATATATCCGAGCGTCTGGAGGCCATCAAGAACAGGCATTTCGATGTCCAGGGTAACGACATCAGGTTTTAATTCTATTACCTTTTCGCAGGCTTCCTGTCCGTTTTTTGCTTTGCCAATAACTTCTATTTCCGGGGAAGAAGAGAGAATATCAGTGATGGCCTTGCGCATGAAAGCCGAGTCATCCACGACCAGTACTTTTATCCTCGACATTTAATTCCTTATGACAGGTTTTTCGAAACAGTTTCCAGTACTTTTGCAGCATCGAATGGCTTGATAATAAAATCTCTCGCCCCGATTTTGATGGCGTCATTTACAACCGTCTGCTGGCCGATCGAACTGCACATTACGACCCTGGCATTACTATCGAATGCTATTATTTGCTTCAGGCATTCAATCCCATCGACATTTGGCATTACTATATCCAAAAACACAAGATTAGGTTTATGCTCTTTATATTTGGCTACGCCATCAGAGCCATCGACCGCTTCCAATAATTCATTTCCCGATTGTGCAAGGATTTTTTTAAGCATCATTCGCATGAATGCTGCGTCATCCACAAGTAATATTTTTCCTGGCATTTTTCCTCCATTTTTAATTAATAGGTATTTTTTATAATATTTGTTTTATGATTAATTCCGTTTGTCAATAAAGGGTAAATCTTATCCACATGACTATAAACAAAGGTGTGAGGTTTGTGTGAAGGGATTATCACATCATTCCTAAAAGCGGGACCATGCCGCGCATAGTCAATTCCGCAGAAAGCGCTGAAATCCATACAAGCCCTACAAAGTGAGTATATGTGTTAAAATGATGACCGCCGTCAACAATCCTGATTAACATTGCAGATAATAATGAATGACAAACCATCATGAACATCAGCAATGTGGTCAATAAAGGAATATTACTGTTGGAAATTGCGGAAATCGAGATACCTATATCGATATCAGGAATTGGGACACTTGAAAAAAGCTTTGCAAGCATGGAGATTATAGAAACTGCAAGAAACATAGTAGCGGCAATCCCTGCAGTCATGCCGTAGAGCACGCCTATAAGGCTTGAAGCGCTGCTGTATCTTAACTTCCTCAACGAGACTATATCCATGAAATTCCTGCTTATGATATCGCCGATAACTGCAGGTTTTCCCCCTACGTTCGTTCCTTCAACGAACATTGTTGCAAACCGTTCAATAAGATTACTTCCGGTACCGGCCGCGAAATGCTCCCATGAACGCATTGTATTGAGCCTTGTTTTCAGTCTTTTGTAAAGATTGCTGATATTTTCCGAAAGCGGGCCAAAATCATGAGAGACAAGTTCTTTTAACGATTCAATAATAAGACCGCTTCTTGACCCCGCAGCGCCTCCTAGAGAGCGTATAAAAGCGCCGAAATTATCGTCATACCTTTTGATTTTATCTTCTTCTGTACGCGCTATAAGCCCGGTGAACAATAACGGCGTTAAAGCAACTGCGAACTTTATCGTTATGGGAAGATTTAAATTTATCACGATGCCCGTTGTGATTAAACAGGCGAGTAATGAAACCGGCATAGACCATTTAATCCTTCGGTCCGCAACGGTCTCTATTTCAAGTGTATGCCAGATCCTGTCTGTTGGCACTTTTGATTTGGCGAATAACACTATTACAAGTTCGGTGACAACGAATATCGCTATCGAGCCGCTAAGCAGCATTATGGCGTCCATGCCGGTTATTATAGGCATTATTATAGCGAATGCTACTATGAAAATAAGGGACATACACATGGAAATGAACATTTCCTTTATCATATCGATGGAATTCAAAGAATCCTTGTACATTGTCATAAAATCGTTCATTACTACCGATTGTTCCGATATGACGAAATTCTCAAAATCCTGTCCCGCCTGTACCGAATGCGCCATCCTGTCCAGGAAATCCGAAAAAAGGACTGAAGGCGTTCTTTTTGCAATGAACCTGCACGCTACAGGGAAACTTATATGCCAGTAATATATAAGCGCGTATATTCTCCCGGTTTCCTTGGCTAAATAACCATAAGCCTCATTTTGGGACAGCCTGAGCAAAATATCGACCCGTGACATCTGGGATGTGGCAAGAACCCCCATATGCGTGATATAATAATGTATGGTATTATTGATTTCTTTCCTTTTCTTTTCAATCTCTGTTATCGGATATATCAAAACCATGGCAACGAGTACAAAACTAATCACTACAACCAGGACTGCCATAATCCCGGTCATGATAGACGGGAGAGCGATCAATAACAGGAATGGAAAAAGTATTGCAAATACAAATGTCGGTATTACAAATTTCTTAAAATAATGTTTCTGTGAGATGCCAAGACAGTGGAATATTATCTTCGTGTCCATCTCATACCTCAAACGGTATGCCGTCAAGACCTTTGGCCTGGTATCCCCAGATAATATCCCTTACCTTAAAATAATCAAGAATATTTTCCTCAACCATCCTGTTGAGAATTTTAGCGCGTAATGCAAGCTCATCATATACCATGCGCTTATCGTCATACCCCTGTTTTACTGCTATCTTGTCAAGTATGAAACTGTTATTCATGCCCCTGAAACGATGCCTGTCGTTTGTGAAATCCCACTCAAATACCGCACGGGTTATTACTCCGCCTGCTTCCTCCAGATATCCTTCAATCTCGTCAACCGAGGTGCATCTTCGCAGATATTTGCCCTTCCTGTATATTGCCTGGAGAATTAAAGCCGCATTGAGGTTATCCGCAAATGTCGCAGGGATGTTGATAGGTTCACCTGTAAGCCGCTGGAGAAGTTTTTTGACCGATGATGCATGGAATGTGGCAAGAACAGCATGTCCTGTCTGCATCGCCTGGAATGCCACCGCGCCTTCTTCACCCCTGATTTCACCTACTATGATATAATTAGGTCTTGACCTCAGTGCAACTTTGAGGAGTGTAAACGTATCAACCTGCGATTCCTTTGGCCCGTCTTCCCTGGTTATCAGCTGCTGCCAGGCGGCCTGTGGCGGGGCCACTTCCGCCGTGTTCTCTACAGAATACATCTTTGCCTTGCTGCTTATGAATGGCAATGCCGCATTTAGCATTGTTGTCTTACCGCTTGCTGTTTCACCGCTGAAAAAGATACTCATCTGGTTTTCAAGCAAAAGCCACAGGTATGCAGCCATGTTCCCGTCAATACTTCCCCATTTGATAAGTTGTGGAATACTTGCAGGGATTTCCATGAATTTTCTCATGGTGAAACTGGAACCCTTTCGGCTAACGTCAGTGCTGTAAATGGCATTAATACGCGTGCCGTCCGGGAGGGTGCCATCGATAATTGGGCGGGCATCGCTCACCGGCCTGCCAATCCGCTCTCCCATGGTATGCAGCCAGCGACTCAGGTTTTCCTGTGTGCCAAAGGTGAGATTGGTAGTAAGCATTCCCATAATCTTGTGCACAATATAAATGCCGTTCACCCCTATGCTGTGGATATCTTCAAGATACGGGTCCCTTATCACCGGCTCTATCGGTCCCTGGCCAATTATATCCCTGTCAAGAAAATAGGATATTTTGTCAAATTCTTCCTGGTTTAAGGGCACGGCCTTTTCCCCGAGCAGCTTATCAAGAAAACCGGTGGGTGAAAGTTTACCTTCGACCTGTATTGAATCATTAAAGAGCGACATCATGAGTTTTCTTAATTGTTCCTCGTTTTCAGGAACGATTTCATCTGCCGCCTTTTCAAGGATAGAGTCCATTATCACCCGATATTTTTTCTGTTCTTCCAAAGATAATACGGGCTCGACTGCGATATACCGAATTTCCCTGGTTGCCTTATCCCCTTTCAGGTGGATAAATATCGGGTCGCCTACGGGATATATTATGGAAGGGACAGGTATATCGACAATGTCGCGTGGTAATTTTGCAAAGAAGTCAGGCATAACCCCGCTCTCTTTCTTGCATTTCTCCACATATTCATTCAAATGGGGGTTTCGTTGAATGGCTTCTTCAAATTTATCATCCAGAAAATATCACCACTTCAGGAGACTCCGGAAATATTGATCATTACCCCGCTTTTAGCCTCTACTTTAAAACCTATCATGGCGCCAACCTGGATTTCAGGACGTGAATATTTATTTATCATAGCCGTCCTTAGAATTTCAGACCCCATCTGGCGCATCTTTATTGTCATGAGGATTTCTGCCGCATCTTTGAATTCGGTAACAATGTTGGAAGGCATTTCAGTGCTGTCTATAGTAAGGATTATTGTTTTTTGAACTCCCGACAATTTCTTGAAAAATGAAATAAGCTCAAGGCTTTTCTCCTGGTTTATGCTGTACCTGACAAGCGCTGAAAGCGTATCTATGATTATGATATTTTTTTCAAATAGTACCTCGGCGCCCATCAGCCGCTGGACGAAATCTATCCTGGGTGTGGATTCCTTTAGCAATGGAAAGACCGGAATATACAAAAGTTCCCCTTTTAAAAGCCTTATTCCGATGGGGTAATCCAGCGAATTCATCTGCCTGATGAAATTCTTCGTGGTCAATTGGGTTGAAACATACGTTACCGTGTGTTTATTATCCAGAAGCCCGAATGCGAACCGCTGGCACAGGGCGCTTTTTCCGCTTCCGCTGGGGCCGTCTATCATTATCAGCGAACCCTTGGGGAATCCTCCTCCAAGCATCTGGTTCAATTCGTCCCTGTCAAGTAAAAATGAATATCCTGCCATATCTATGTCCTGAAGTCAAAATCGTCTTCAACTCCGTTTTCTGTAATCACTCTCAGGCTATGGCTTCCAGGGTCAATGGAAACCGTAGCATTTATTTCTAAAACATCCCCGGGAATCCATACTGCATCGCCGTTTAATATTGTTTTATTTAGATTGCTGTCCGAAACAAGGCTGCCGTCAATGAGAACGGTAATATATTGTGTAGAGAGGTCTTCTTTCCCCGTGTTTTTCACATAAAAGGTATAAATCCCGCTGGAATTCGGAATGATTTCGGGGTCGTTTATTACAGTAATGTCAGTCTTTAGCTGCTGTGAAAATGTTTTACTGCCCGTAGTGGCTGCATTCGAGATGGATTGGATATTTAAGAACAACGCTCCCACAACGCCTAAGGCTATTATCACAGATGTGATAAAAAATATCATTTGTGTTGCTGATGTTCCTGCTCCCATAGAATTTCATCCGTATAATGCATAATCTGACGCGCCGTTTGCAGCTATGATTTTAACTCTACCGCTTGCCGTTCCAATATTTACGTTTATAGAAGTTTTTGGCGGCCATATTCCACCGGGATTTGCCTTATAAGACGATGACGGTTTCAGTTGGCCATCAAGGACAATATCAATCTTGCTGGAATTAAGGGCAACTGAACCATTATTATAAACCGTAATACTACCGTTACTCGCCCAGTTCGTAATAGCTATTTTTGTATTCAATTTTTCTTTCCAGAGTTCATTAGAAACTTTTTCAGCCACTAAGGTATTACGGTGGGACATATCAGCCAGAGGGTAAAACATTGCAGCCATATACATTACGGATGCAGAAAAAATAACCACAACAGCAGAGGTTGAAAAACCCATTTTGATCTCCCGTTATGGATATAGTTGGACGTATTGATTTACTCCAAATGAGTTGGGTGTTGTTAATTCCAGATTTACAGCCTGTCCACGTTCCTGGCTCAAGGATAGCGTGAAGGTTTTTCTTGGATCTAATGTCATATTGTTTAGTGAAGTCTGGTCTAACGTGACTTCTATTAAATCTCCACTGTTCATTACTGGAACATCTTGAAATGATTTATCTTCATCCCTTATCGCTATCGCAGAATATGTATAATTGTGTGAACTAGCGTTAGTAACCTGATTATCATAGATATCTATGCGTGTGTTTTTATCCATCACAGATATGATAACTTGCCTCAGGTCTATTGATGTGGTGCCCACATCCGGCGAAATCCTTAGTATTAAATTTTGTATGTTCGGATTGATTGTATTAAGCCTATCTCCAATAACTTGTTCCACAACGATATTTGAAGATATCTGCTGAGTCGCTTCTTTGCTGGTCTTCGTGGCTTTTTGCTGAAGCGCACCTGTTGTGTATATTAATACTGTAGCGGCAACTGCGGCTACGAGCACCATTGCGATGAATATGATCAAGGTGCCGACTCCTATATCACCTCTTTCATTGTCCATCAGGAATTTTTGGTTTGCTTTCATATTTTACTCCTTCTTATAAAAGGAAAAAAATTCCCCTTTTTCAGGGGAATAGCTGTATTTGTGTATTTGTTCCGTATGATGCAGGA
Source organism: uncultured archaeon (assembly GCA_902386255.1). GTDB lineage: Archaea > Halobacteriota > Methanosarcinia > Methanosarcinales > Methanoperedenaceae > Methanoperedens. The sequence goes on along the minus strand of CABMII010000110.1, from coordinate 1,914 downwards.
GCCACTATATCCTTAACTACCATTGTACCTGTTTCCGGGATAATCTGGATAGTGCCTCTCTTGCGTACAATCAGGTCTTGGCCAGTTACGTTCAGGTCAATGTGAATGACACCCAGGTCACCTGCTGCCAGAATTGCCCCGCCTGTGCCTGATGCATCCCTGTCTTTAGAATAGGAAAAGGTACCTGCACCTGCAGTTGCACTATAATTCAATGTTGTTGTAGTGGTTTCATTTATATATTTTACAATTACCTGAGCAAAGTCGATTTGGTTTCCACCGGCTGAAAGTTCAACTGTAGTATTCAATAAACTGACATCTGCCGTAGCATTCGCTCTTTGACCAACTACGGTCACTATTTTTAGATTAGAAGACACTTCAGAAGTTGCTTCTTTGCCTGTCTGCTGTGCTTTTTGCTGCAAAACACCGGATGTCTGGATCAACACTGCTGCTGCTACCGCTGCGACGAGTACCATCGCAATGAAGATAATCAGCGTGCCAATACCGACATCACCTGTGTCGTTTTTTAACATATTGGTTCTATTTGCTTTCATAACGCCTCCATTATATTTCATATATTTTTCGAAACTCAGGTGGCGTCATTACGCCATTCCTTGCTTCTAACCCAATTTGTGTTTATACTTGGATATAAACGGAGTTGTGAAAAACGTGTGAAATTGACGAATAAAAACCCTGAAAAAAAAGAGAAATCAAGCGATTAAGACCTTATTATTTTTAAAAGATTCTATTTCCCTTGTTGTTTTTTCGATTTTATCCTTCAAATTATAAAGAAGAAGTTTCGTCCCCGGGTCATTTTCAAGTATCCTGTCTGGATAAAGCTGCCGCATAAGGATGAATCGTTTTCTGTCTGTAATGTTCTGTTTCAATAACGAGAATACAAGGTACAGTATTTCCTCTTTTCCTTTACAGTATTTTACGGTTTCAATGCATTCCTGAAGGAGAGATGGGATTTCCAGAGCGTCTTTAACAGCCATGAGGAGACCATCCAGGGTCACAGGTTTCAATAGATAGTCGGATACCATCGAAAGGCGTAAAAAATCATCTATATTGGGAGGTTTTGACGAAATGACCACCACGGGGATTTCCGGTTTTATCTCTTTTATTTTTTCAATCAATTCCCACCCATCCATATCCATGAAATCCATATCCAGAAGGACCATATCAGGCGTTTCTCTTTCCAGTGCCATTAAACAGTCATTTCCCATATACGCCGTATTAATTATGTACTTATCAACATCCATAAGCAGCATTTCTGCAAAAAGGCCAGCTACATCGGGTTCGCTGTTTACAATAAGTATTGATTTTGACTTTTTCTGCATCATATGATTTGCACTTGAAGTCACACAAATATAAGTATTGGTGCGATTAACTTTCACAAATATCATAGCATTAGTGAGACTGTGGATTTATTATATAAAAAAGGATTCCAATCCGGAATTTAACAGTTTGGTTTTGTTATCATCTTCTTGATATTCACACATTTCTAATTCCTGGTGAGATTAATTCCCACACTGGTACTTATTGCGAAATTTAAGATATTCTAATTTTTTTCAGTATCTGCAGAGGTTATGATTTTTTTTGCAGGAAGATTTTTTAATGCTCATTTTATCTCACTCACCCTTATATCCGTATGAAAGTATTGTAAAAGAGAACCCCCTATAAACGAAATGGATTGCAATTTTACCACCTTTTGCATTCATTTTTTCGGATGAGGGGGTTATAAATAATCAGATATCGAGGACTAATCCAATATATAGTTAATGACCCGAGCAGTACTTCCGAATACCCTGACTTCCGAACAAAAGATCATATTCAGCCATAGACTCCATAAATCAACCGTAAAATATAATTATGATATTATCCCATCTAAAAATATAGAGGGGATAATAAAATGAG
>CABMII010000109.1 GCA_902386255.1 uncultured archaeon | reverse complement strand
CACGTATGGCGAAGCCATACGTGGACACCGGATAAAGCGAGGTGTCGCTAAACTTTTAGAAAAGTTTATTAAATACAACACGTATGGCGAAGCCATACGTGGACACCGGATAAAGCGAGGTGTCGCTTTACGAACTCACGCAACCGGAGTTAGTACGAGTTCGTATTAGTTCGTTGTTACGTCCAAGACAAAAACTTTTAATCTTTCCGCACCATTAAACCGCACCATGAAAAAAGTAGCACTTGCGTATTCAGGCGGGCTTGACACCTCCGTGTGCATACCCCTGTTAAAAGAACATTACGGTTGCGATTATGCAATAACAATTACAGTCGATGTCGGGCAGCCTGCAAAGGAAATCGAGCAGGCCGAGAAAAAAGCCGAAAAAATCAGCCAGAAACATTATACCATAGACGCGAAGGAAGAATTTGTCAATGATTATATCTTTCCTCTTATCAAGGCAAACGGCAGCTATGAAGGCTATGTCCTCGGTACATCGATAGCCCGCCCTCTCATCGCGAAGAAGGTCGTGGAAATAGCGAAAAAAGAGAAGGCTCACGCTCTCGCGCACGGATGCACAGGCAAGGGCAACGACCAGTTGAGGTTCGAGGCGGTATTTCGAAGCACTGACCTTGAGGTAATAGCGCCGATGAGGGACATGAACCTCACGCGCGAATGGGAGATGGAATACGCAAAGGAGCACGGGATACCCGTGGCAGCCACGAAATCAAAACCGTGGAGCGTGGATGAGAATATATGGAGCCGCAGCATCGAGGGCGGACGGCTTGAAGAACCTGATTTTATCCCGCCTGAGGAGATATTTGAGTGGACCGTATCGCCCGAGAAGGCACCGGATGCTGAGATTATCGATATCGGGTTTGAATGCGGCGTGCCTGTTTCGTTAAACGGTAAGACGCTTGATGGCGTGGAGTTGATCCAGAAATTGAACAAGCTCGGCGGCTCTCACGGCGTCGGGCGCACGGATATGATTGAGGACAGGGTGCTTGGTCTTAAGGCAAGGGAAAATTACGAACACCCTGCAGCGACGATATTGCTGACCGCGCATAAAGACCTTGAAAAACTCGTGCTCACTAGGGATGAACTGCGTTTCAAATCGATAGTTGATGAAACGTGGAGCGAGCTTGCGTATAAGGGTCTTGTGGATGAGCCGCTGTATTCGGATTTGAATGCTTTTATCGACAGGACGCAGGAAAGAGTGACCGGGAATGTGAAGGTGAAGCTCTATAAAGGCAGCGCAAAAGTTGTGGCGAGGGATTCGCAGTTCGCGCTGTATTCTGCAGACCTTTCATCGTTTGACAGCAAGACCATTGACCAGAAGGATGCGGAAGGAGTCTGCAAGTATCACGGGTTCCAGGCGCGGATGTACAGGAAGTTGTGCTAAGAACCTTTTATTAAGTGTTTTTGGTAATACTATTCAGGAAAAATTTTTGTTCCAATAACCTTGTTACCATTTATTGCGAATACTCTCCATTCTGGAGCTGGTTGTTGCTGTATTCCAATGTTTGAAATTGCTTCTCTGAAAGCTGCTAAATGGTTGTCGATTTTATCTGTTGAGGTCGCATAGATTAGAACTTTTACTCTTGCCATAACAAACGATAGTTTCCATAACTCATCACATTGATGGATAGGAAAATCATTTTCCCCTAAAATTCTGCCAGTCTTTTCATATTCAAGAGCAAGCGGTATTTCTGATTTTGTTTTTTCTGTTCTAGAGAAATTATATTTATTGGCAGATTTTTTTCCTAAGGTATGATATGGATTATCAGTAAGCCAGACAAGATCAACTTCGAGTAAACCCCCATCGTTGGGATATTGTTTTTTTTCAGATGTCAAAATTGTGAAGTTATTCCCAGCTCGTACATAAAAGCCTAAGTCCTTTCCTAGTTTTGTAAAATATTTAGTTGTATTTCTTGAAAGATTATGTGCTTTAGTGCCCTTTGGTGTTAGACTATTATCGTCAATATATTCTTGAATGTATTTTTTCATCTCATTAATATCTGGAATCTTTTTCAATTCTGCCATTTAGTATCACCCTGAATTTAGAAATATCTTAATAGAAAATAAAGTTATTGAACATACCATCTGCGTTCATCTGCGGTTTGTTTTTAATAAAAATTAAAAGAACAGATGGGCCCGTTGCGATTTGAACGCAAGACCTCTCGGTTATCAGCCGAGCGCTCCACCTGTCTAAGCTACGGGCCCGAAACTAGCGCCCATATTACGCCATTTGATTTAAATCTTATCTTTAACAAATGCAAGACCATAACGTAATAATCGATACATTTATCTAACCCCAAGCACTATGCAACTCACCCTTTCAGGGCCGGTAGCTCAGGGGTAGATCGCTCCCTTGGCATGGGAGAGGCCTCGGGTTCAATTCCCGACCGGTCCATCCTAATTCTTTATAACACCTTTAGCCTTATATTATCAGACAGCTTAACATCAGGAACTAATCTCCAGGTGATTGAATTTGTGGACAACAATGCTCTCCAATGAAGGAAAAAATCTAGCCAAGAGAGCAGAGGCAGCGCATGAAACAGGGGATTATAGTCTTGCAATAGAGTTTTATAAAAAAGCTGAAAAAAAATTCAGGGAGGCTTCAGAGATAAGCACAGACTCGTATGAAACCAACCGCCTCAGGTACCTTGCGAATGATTACAGGCTCAAAGCCCTGCAGCTTGAAAATGAATACGGCGCCACGGAAAGCCGCATCGAGCCAAAGAAAAAGGAAACACCCGCGTTCGATATAGCCGGATTGCTCAATGGAACAGGGGTAAGCGAGCAGGTCTTTGAAGCAGTAATAAAAATCGCCATGGAAATCAGCAGCGAAGGAAGAGAGGGGCGGGCAATCGGCACGGCATTCATCCTGGGCGATGCCGCGAACGTCATGGCTAAATCAAAACAGCTCATACTGAATCCGTTCCAGGGATACAAGAAAGAAGAACGGAACATAACCGACCCGGAAATACGGGACAATATCAAGGAGTTTGCCCAGTTGGACGGTGTTTTTGTAATTTCAGGCGATGGCGTGGTCGAGGCTGCGGGGAGGTATATCACGATGGATACGGGACTCGTGAAAATACCAAGAGGACTTGGTACGCGACACTCCTCGGTGGCCGCCATGACTTCTGCAACCAAATCAATAGGGATTGTAGTTTCCCAGAGCGGCGGGGTTATCAGGATATTCAGGGACGGGAAGATAGCTGCAACGTTAAAACCTTAGAGCAGATATAGTTGAGAACCTGATTTTTTTAAATATTCTTGTGACACTTCGCATACTTGGTAGCCTTTGCGGTGTGCGATTTTATTCACCGCAGAGATGCAAAATCTATGAACTACATAGATGGCCATGAAAACAGACACAAATATTTAACAGCGAACTAATACGAACTCGTACGAACTCTGACGGCGTGAGTTCGTATCAGTTCGTACGAGTTAGTTGTTTTTGATGTCACAAAGATGGTTTTAATTGTTTGGCTAATTATAATCGCATTCGAAACATTCATGTGCGATATTATCCTTTGAGAACCAAAATTCAGGCTCAAATATGGTAGAAATAAAACCTTTTAAAGCCACGGTACTTAATCCCGAACTGGCAGTGGATAAGCTTGTCTGCCCGGTCTATGATACTATAGATTCGGTAAATTACGAGAGGTTTGCACGGGAAAAAAACAACATAATCCATGTCACCACGAGAAGGAAAGACATGGACAGGGATGAATTTATCGCTCATGCCTCGAAGGAACTCGGACGGTTCAGAAGTTCGGGGATTCTTGTTGAGAGGGAAAAACCTGCGTTTTATATCTACGGCATAATGTTCACCCTTTCGCCTGAGATTCTTGCGCTGCTTCCTGAAAAGGACAGGAGGCAAAAATATTTTGTTTTCGGGCTTGTGAGTCTTGTTAAGGTGGAAGAGCCAGGGAAAGGAAACATAGTGGGGCATGAGAATATTTTTGAGATAAATTCAAAAGAGCGCTACAGGCTCATGAAAGCCAGCATGATGAACTTCTCACCGATTGCAGCAGAATACAGTATGCCTGACCATGAATTGAATAACCTTTTTGAAGAATACCTGGGATTTAAGCGCCCTGAACTTGCCCTTGACCCCGAAAAGCCGCCGGTTGTGGATGTGGTTCTAAACGGCAGCAGGCATCTTCTCTGGGAAGTAACTGATGAAAACCTTATGCAGAGAATCAAAACCATGATGGCAGGGCGCAGGCTTCTCATTCTTGACGGACACCACAGGTACGCGGCGTCCAATCTTATGCGGGAAAAGGACGGCATCGGATATACAATGATGATGCTGATGGAAGGCGGGGACAGGGCGCTTTTGTTATTGCCATGGCACAGGGCGGTGCGCAATTTTGAAACTTCGATGTTGGAACGCAGGATTCATGAAAACTTTTTGACAGAATGGCAGGGCGGCAGGAACGGCGAGGAATTTTATTCGATTCTCAGGCAGCGCGCCGGCGAGTACGATGTCAGGCTCGGCATGTATGACGGGAAAAAATTCAGCATTATAAGAGCCGATGAAAAGGCGGCGCGGGAGCTTTCAAAACAGCGCAGGGAGGTTGTGGGGCTTGACCTGATTGTTCTTCATGACTGGCTGATCAATCCAATCATCAGAGGAAAACCAGAGGAGGACGTGTCGTTTAGCGCAAGTCCTTCAGAGGCGGTGGCCAGAGTGGACAGCGGGGAATTCGATGTTGCTTTTATCTTAAATCCCCTTTCGATAGGAGATGTGGAAAGAAAAGGATTCGTGGAGCGGCGGAATTTTCCCCAGAAATCCACGCTTTTCCTGCCGAAAGTCGCGGAAGGAATTGTGATGAGGAAGATTGAATAATGTAAAATAAAAGATTCAATACAATCCTGTTTGACCAAATGATATAAAACTCTCGTCAAAGACCCTGATTAAAATCAATGGCTTCGACGAGGATGCATAGCTATTTCGGCTTCGACCATGCATCATATTTCATGCGCAAATGAATAATTGATGTTTTTATTGTTTTCCTCCCCATCTCCCTATCACCATGATTGCAACAACGCATATTAGTGTTACAACGACAGCCGTAATCACAAAATAGCTCCATTGCATCCACGTTCCGCCAGTTGAAGTTAAAGGTATTCCACCTGTGGCAAAAGCTGAAAGCACAACCTGGGTCCAGATCATACCAATAACAATTCCGAATGCAGTTCCCAACGATGTTGCAGTAGTTTTCCTAATTTCACTTATAGTTACTTCAGCCATATTAACACCCAATAAAACCATCATTTTGCATTACAATAAATCTATCGTATAATTTCAACAAGAACAGGTGTTATTTTACCCGCAGGATAATAAAATTTTTATGATTGGTATATACGACTTTATATCCGAATTGTCTTGATATCCATTCAAATGTTCGCATACTGAAAAAACAGACGTGGGTGGGGTCGCTCGGATACCACCACTCGCTAAAATCCGCAATTGCATCATGGAACGATGTCATAACAGCAAGAAAGCCCCCCGGCGCTATAAGCTGGCGGATTTTATGCAACTCTGTTTGTATGTCCCTGAAATGTTCAAACACTTCTGTAGAAATTACAAGGTCATATTGGCCTTTCGGAAATCCCGGGAAGAAATACGGGTCAAAGACATCGCAATCAAATCCCTCTCTTTTCAACAACTGCGCAAGCACTGGTTCGGGACCGCAGCCGTAATCCAGGACTGAATAAATGCCGGTGCAAAACTCGTGTATAACATTTATTTTCTCTAAAAACATCGCGATATATCCTTTATTCAGAAGCGTGTTATCATGAAGCCTGTAACGCGCGGCTTCATCCTGAGGTGCAAGATGGAACATTTCGGGCACGAAAACAAGGTCGCATACGGGGCATTGTACGAAATAGCGGTTTTTCTGCGCTTTGTGTGAGGTTAAGATTTTGAGCGGGGGTTCGCTGTTGCAGAGGGGACATTTTAAGCCGGGCATAGAGGGTTGAAGTAATAGCTCCTTCTGGCTTAAATTCTGCTGACATATTTGGCAACTCACCGCAGAGTCAGCTATGAAACTCATATATAACAGTGAAAATAAACAAAATGCGATCAGTTGGCGTAGAACACGGATTGCACGGATAACACGGATTTGCACTGATAAAAATCCGTGGGCATCCGTCGAAAAAACTTTAAGAAAGTTTTATCAAAAGAAGGGCATGCAAAGCATGCCCTATACCGTGTAAACTGAGGTTTCAGTTTATCCGTGTCATCCGTGTTCTGCTTTGT
>CABMII010000108.1 GCA_902386255.1 uncultured archaeon | reverse complement strand
TTAGATTTGATGTTTTTTTGCTACTTATTGAAGGATGGGTCAGAAGGAAGTTAAAAATGAGAATTGCTGTGGAGTGTTTGAGATGAGAGATTTTGAAAGATTTTTTAGCGAAGTACTGAATTTAGATTTCAAGAAATAGAATAGGTATAATTTCTCAAGCAATCCGAAATAGTCTATTTTAGCCAGAGTTGAACCGAGGATACCTTTTCGACCAAATCCAACAAGACCACTTCTTGAACCATCACAAACTATGAGTAAATTATTTTCATCGCAAAGAGTGAGTTTTTTAGCATCATCTGAGAAAAACTGGTATTTTCCTTGTTCAAAAGCCGCAATATCAATATAAGGATTTTTTCCATCGTTTTCAGAAAGAGTTTCAGGTCTCTTGCCTTTCTGGAAATCAATCGAATCACCTAGTCTTAAATACGCCCAGTTTTCTGGAAAAACTTTTCCAATCTCTTCTGAATTTACTGGTGATAGTGGCTCAGTTTTAGCTATCTTCTTTTCCTTAATCAACCTTTTTTTTTCAGCTTTGATTTTTTCGACCAATATAAATGCTGATTCATCCCTCTCATCCTGCGGCACAAGCTTTCCCTGAACCGCCATTTGCAGTATCAGCTCCCTCAATTTCTGCACACCATTTGGCGCGCTGGCAAGGAACTCAAAATTATCGAAAAAAGTCTCAGCCTTCATGCGGTTTTCCTTGAAAGCGCCGCCTCAAGTTCCTGCTTCAGCGCGCTTCGGGTCTCTGAGATTCCCGCTATGAGCTTCCTGTACTCAGCCAACAACTCCTCAGGGTCGCGATGGATATTGTTCACCACGCTCGGATTCTTGATATCGAGATTGTAGCCGCTGGCTTTTATCTCATCTATCGATACCTTCCATGCATGCTCATTTTTCTCGCGCTTCTCCCACCACATCTTCTCAGGCTCGAACTCCTCGATGCGGATGGGCTTTGTCTTATTGTAGGATTTTACCCCATTCGGATAGGGATGCTCGTAAAACCATATCTCCTTCGTGGGCGCGCCCTTTGTGAAAAAAAGCAAGTTTGTCTTGATGCCCGTATAAGGACTGAAAACGCCATTGGGCAGGCGCACCACTGTATGAAGGTTGCATTCTTCAAGCAGCTTTTCCTTGATGCGCGTCTTCACGCCTTCCCCGAATAGCGTGCCGTCTGGCAGAACGATAGCGCCGCGCCCTTTTTCTTTCAGGAGGTGCATGATTAGTAGAAGGAAAAGGTCAGCAGTCTCACGCGTCCTGTATGTCGCCGGGAAATTGGACTCGATGCCATCCTCCTCCATGCCGCCGAATGGGGGATTTGTGACAATCACATCCACCCTGTCCGCGGAGCCATAATCCCGAAGCGGGCGCGCCAGGGTGTTGTCATGACGTATCTGCGATGGGACTTCGATGCCATGAAGCAGCATGTTCGTGACGCAAAGAAGATGCGGGAGCGGCTTTTTCTCAGCGCCGGCGATGCATTTTTGGAGTTTCTTTTCGTCCTCCACGCTTTTCACATAGTTCTTGCGGATGTTGTTTATTGCGCATGCCAGGAAACCGCCTGTACCGCAGGCAGGGTCAAGTATCTTCTCACCAAGCTTGGGATCGACCATGTCCACCATGAACTGCGTGATGGCTCGCGGCGTGTAGTATTCACCCGCATTACCAGCGCTCTGGAGGTCGCGAAGTATCTGTTCGTAGATATCGCCGAAAAGATGCCTGTCTTCAGAGCTGTTAAAATCTATCTCGTTTATCTTGTTAATGACCTGCCGCATCAGGGTTCCTGATTTCATGTAGTTGTAGGCATCCTCGAAAACATCGCGCACCACAAGCCCGCGCTTGTCAGTCTGGGCATTCAGGTTTTTCAGGCTCTTGAAGAGTTCATTATTCACAAAATCCAGCAGCTCTTCGCCTGTTATCCCCTCAGCGTCAGCCGCCCAGTTTCGCCAGCGCAATTTTTCAGGGATAGGCGAATGGTATCTCTCTTCAAGAAGTTCGTATTCCTTTTCCTTATCCTCGAATATCTTAAGAAATATCATCCATACAAGCTGGCTGATGCGCTGCGCATCCCCATCCACGCCAGCGTCTTTTCGCATTATGTCCTGTATGGTCTTGATTGTAGTGCTGATAGCCATTATTTTCCATTCCTGTTTTTCATTAATATGAATTTAGCGGCATGAAAACAGAATCCTGAAGCAACAAATCTGCGTTTATCTGTGTTCATCTGCGGTTTGTTATTTGATGCATTTGATATTAACAACGAACTGATACGAACCCGACGAACTCACGGAAAAGTTCGGTTCAGTTCGTTTTGAGTTGACAGGATAACAGGATTCACGGGATACTAAATAAAATATCATCATGTAAATCCGAGACTTTTTAATTTTTTCTTGATCATTAGCTAAAAATAACGATCTTCAACCACAGAGTAAACAGAGAGTACAGAGCTTTGCCGCTTTTCTCTGTGCTCTCTGTGGTTTAAATACGAAGATATAAAAAGGTTCTTAAATCCCATCCAATTTCACTGCAATATTCAAGCCTCTGCCGTATAGATTTGTGTTTCCAGTCCACGCAGCGCCGCAAGATATTTTTCTTTTCCTCCGAACAGGCTTATAATCTCAAGCGGCGTCCCGAACTGATTTAAAGGCTGCACCCTCAGAACGTCCATGCTCTCGATATTCTCAATCCCGGAGTCTGCGTATTTATCAAGGAGCGCAGCAAGAACCCCGCGCGCCTTCTCACCAAACTTCGCGAAATAATTCTTCTTGCGTACAGCCTCCGCGCGCTCGCGGCGTGATAGCGGCGGCCGGTCATAGGCTACATGGCAGATAAGGTCAAACGGGTCATAATCTCGTCCCACCTGCTCAGCCAGTGCATCAAGAAGCAGACCATGCCCTTCAAGCTCATAAAGGATTAACTTCTTTTTCTCGGCTTTGCTCCATTGTGTAAGGAACGAATCAAGTGACGCATATTCTTTTCTTACTGTATTCCTCGTATAATCTTTAAGCGATTCAGTTATCAGCTTGCCATCTTTCCCATAATACTGGACGCGCTCAGCGATAACCTTAACAGGCACATCATTCACTACGAATTTGGTTCTTTTTGTGCTGTCTTCATCAGGCGGCACCGGAGGATCACGAGGTCCCGGGTTATAAATAACAACAGGCTCGCCGTCAAACTTCGGGTCTGCAAAAAGCTCTGTGGCTTTCTTAAAATCCATAATCGTGAAATAGTATTTGTCAAAGTCCTCATTGATGCGCGTTCCCCTGCCGATTAACTGTTTAAACACAGTCATGGACTGTATTCGCTGGTCAATCACTATGAGTTTGCATGTCTGTGCATCCACGCCGGTATTCATAAGTTTGGACGTTGTTGCTATCACTGGATAAGGACTCTCAGGCAAAATGAAGTTATCAAGCTCCTTCTTTCCTTCTTCATTATCGCCGGTTATCCGCATGACATATTTCCTGTTTTGAGACACAAGGTCGCCATTTTCATTAACCAGCGCTTGGCGCATACGTTCTGCATGGTCGATATCTTCGCAGAACACTATGGTCTTATCAAACCGATTGGTCACTTTCAGGAACTCGGTTATTTTTTTAGCCACAAGCTGGGTTCGCTGCTCCAACACAAGCGTTCTGTCAAAATCTATCTGATTATAGATGCGGTCTTCGATCTCGTTGCCATATTTATCCAGCTTTCCCTTCTCAGGACGCCAGCCAGTGAGGTCTTTATCAATGTCTATCCTAACGACTTTATAGGGCGCGAGAAAACCATCATCTATTCCCTGCCTGAGCGAATATGTGTATATCGGCTCACCGAAATAAATGATATTAGAAATTTCTTTTGTTTCCTTTGGCGTGGCAGTCATCCCTATCTGCGTGGCTGAAGAGAAATACTCAAGTATCTCGCGCCATGCAGAATCTTCAGCCGCGCTTCCCCTGTGGCACTCATCCACTATCACAAGGTCAAAGAAATCTGGCGAGAACTGCTTATAGATGTCTTTCTCTTCTTCAGGTCCTGAAACTGCCTGGTAAAGCGAGAGATAAATTTCATATGATTTATCTGCTTGACGATTTTTTATCTTTGTCATTGCTGAGCCAAACGGTTTGAAATCATTTGTCTTTGTTTGGTCAATCAGGATATTGCGGTCAGCCAGGTAAAGAATCCGCTTTTTCGTCCGTGATTTCCACAGGCGCCAGATTATTTGAAAAGCTGTAAAAGTCTTTCCAGTCCCTGTTGCCATGACCAGAAGTATGCGGTTTTGCCCCTTGGCTATAGCTTCTATAGTGCGGTTAATTGCGACGAGTTGGTAATATCGTGGGATCTTGCCGCTGCTATCAGTATAATAATCCTGTGTGACCATTGGCTTATTGGTTTCATCGATGCCCTTCCATGAACAGTATCGCCGCCACAGTTCTTCAGGCGAAGGAAAAGCATCAAGCAGAAGCTCCCGTTCCAGTTGACCGGATTTTATTGTGCGGTCATGTTCTATAAATGCGTCGCCGTTAGTGCTATAGACAAATGGAACATCCATCATCTCCGCATACACAAGCGCCTGCTGCATACCATCCCCAAGACTATGATTATTGTCTTTAGCCTCAATAACAGCAATAGGAATATTGGGTTTATATGAAAGAAGAAAATCGACGCGCTTAGCTTCACCCCGACTAAAGAGACGTCCTTTGACCACTACACGACCTTTTGTAAAGGTCACTTCTTCCTGTATTTGATTGAATAGATTCCATCCTGACTTAACAATAGCTGGAGTTATGTATTTCGTGCAAATATCCCGTTCGCTCAGGACTTTCTTATCGATTGTTTCCATGTCCCTCGTCATCCAGCAAGTAATAGCATCTTTTAGCCCGATAGGACATATAACTTACAATATATATAGCATATGGTTTAATACAATTGTTTATATTGATAACAATAATGATTCAAGTTTCCTTATAATGCTCATGCAACGGAAGCATAACGGGCAGGGGGAATTAATAATTAGACTGTGATAAATATACCAATTAGCCCTTCCTCCGGACACCCAACAGATCGCCAGCGGACCTGGATTTAGCGGGGAAATGCAAGCGAGTTCGAAAAGTCAATCCACTTGCTGTCAGATGGTAAATTAGAGGATGTGAGATTTATTTCTGAGAATCTGGCACTCCAGTCGCCCAAAGAAACGATTAAGACACATGCCCACCCATTTTAAGTTGAAACATGGTTCATAAATTCGATGCAAAGAAAGCTGGTATCCTCGATAACCCAGATAGAGCGCGATTCTTAAATCCAGACAATATAATTGAAAAACTGAAGCTAACAGGGGAAATGGTGCTTGCGGACCTTGGCTGTGGAACAGGGTTTTTTTCAATACCTGCCTCAAAGCGAGTTAAAAAAGTCTTTGCTCTTGATATCCAGCAGGAAATGCTTGAGATTCTTGGTGATAAGATCAAAAAAGAAAAAATCACTAACATCGAAGCCATTCTATCAGAAGAATCTTCAATTCCACTTTCTGATATGTCTGTCGATATCCTTCTGATGGCTAATGTTTTTCATGAACTGGAAGACAAATTTTCCTTATTAAAAGAAGTAAAACGTGTTCTTACCACGAATGGGAGGCTGGCGATAATTGACTGGAAAAAAATGGAAATGGATTTTGGTCCTCCATTTGAAGAGCGGTTAAGTGAGAAAGATGTCATCGATATAGGTCATGGAAATGGATTCACATTTCTTGAAATATCAAACGCCGGACCTTATAACTATTTGCTGATCTTTTCCTGACCAAAAGGAGAGAATAAATAAGGAAGAATTCGAAGAAAAAAGAAAGAATTGATAAGAATAGCAACCCTACACTGATAATCAGATACATGCCATAAGGAAAGTGAACAAAAATGTATTTTGAAAAAGCAGGTAAAGAGAACACCCAAAGAACTCTACAAATTGCCAAAGAAGAGGCATTGAAGCGTGGAATCAGCCATATTGTTGTTGCATCAACCTTTGGAGATACAGGACTTGCTGCTGCCCGGATGCTCGAAGGCACAGGAATAAAACTGATAGTGGTTACCCATAATACAGGTATCAGAGAGCCAGCTCTTCAAACGTTTGACCCTGAAATAAAAAAGAAAATCGAGAGTATGGGCGGAAAGGTTCATACGGGAACCATGGTTTTGAGAGGTCTTGGGACAGCTCTTAAGGAGCGAGGCTCTCTATCTTACGAGCAGACAGTGGCTGATACCCTGAGAATTTTTGGTCAGGGAACAAAAGTGGTTATTGAGATAGTGGCTATGAGTGCTGACGCCGGGCTGATCCCATTCTCGGATGTTATTGCAGTAGCTGGAACAGGCAGGGGAGCGGATACTGCTGCCGTGATTAAAGCGAGTTCTTCAAATAAATTTTTTGATATTAAATTAAGGGAATATCTTGTCAAGCCACTTGATTTTTAAAAAATATTGGGTATGAATATGAGAAGAAGTGAAATTATCATAATTGGGATTGTTTTAATCTCTTTCGCAATCGGTATCTATGTTTTCCCGGAGATGCCGGAAAAAATCGCTTCTCATTGGAATACACGAGGAGAAGTTAATGGTTATATGTCAAAGTTCTGGGGACTATTTTTGATGCCAATTATTTCTGTGGGATTGTTTTTAGTTTTTATGGTTATACCCAGAATAGATCCATATAAGTCAAATATAGAAAAATTCAGAAAATATTATGATAATTTCGTTCTACTTATAATTGTATTTTTATTTTATATTTATCTTCTGACTATATTCTGGAATATGAGTTACAGATTCAATGTGATTACTTTATTATCACCGGCTTTTGCAATTTTATTATATTATTCAGGAGTTTTAATAGAAAATGCCAAAATGAACTATTTCATTGGCATCAGGACTCCCTGGACTTTAAGCAGTGAAAAAGTATGGGATAAAACACATAAAATAGGTGGGAAGCTTTTTAAAATCGCCGGGATAATTGCCATTGCAGGAATATTGTTCCAGAGCTATGCAATATTCTTTATCCTTGTTCCAGTGTTGTTAGCAGCTATTTATTCGGTTGTATTTTCGTACATTGAATATCAAAAAGAAATAAAATAATATTTGCAAATGGAGGTACTCATAATGAAGGTAGTAGCATTTAACGGGAGCGCCCGAAAACAGGGCAACACCGCAATTCTCATAAACCATGTGTTCAGCGAATTGGAAAAAGTTGGGATAGAAACAGAATTGGTAGAGCTTGCAGGGAAGAAAATCCAGGGATGTACAGCCTGCTATAAATGTTTTGAAACTAAAGACAGGAAATGCGCGGTCAAGAACGATATTGTGAATGATTGTATTGAAAAGATGGTGGAAGCTGATGGGAATTATTCTCGGTTCACCAACGTATTTCGCCGACATAACCTCAGAAATGAAGGCTTTAATTGAACGTGCAGGTTTCACGGCAATGGCCAATGGTTCCATGTTCAAACGAAAGGTAGGCGCAGCCGTGATTGCAGTGAAGGGGAGGCGCAATACATGCTTTTGACTCTATCAATCATTTCTTTCTGATCAATCAGATGATAGTCCCCGGTTCAAGTTACTGGAACATGGGATTGGGAAGGGAAATTGGGGATGTGAATAAAGATGATGAAGGAATCCGGAATATGAAGAATCTCGGACCGGAGTTTATAAGAAATCATCAAAATCAAATAGCAGCGCTAAGTAAACTGTGGGTCTAACAAAATCTTTATTCAGTTGGGAATGAATGTTCCAAGCTGAAGTTTGCCAAAAATTTCCGCCGTC
>CABMII010000107.1 GCA_902386255.1 uncultured archaeon | reverse complement strand
TGCCCTTTTACTTGATAAATGACTTGGTTTTACGTGGAAGCGATTTATGGCGGTTGATTTGTTACCAGATTGTTTTGGTTCTCGTCGTGAAAAATTACAGAATCACTGAATTTTTGGATTGTGCCTATGTCATGTAAGTGAATATTAAATTCTTTAGAATTTCGCCCCGGTCAGCGTCTTTGTTTCAGTCACACCCTTCAATGCCCTTATCTTATTGACCACGATATCGCTCAATGCCTCATAATCCGGCGCCTGGATTTTCGCTATGAGGTCGTAATCACCGAAAAGCGGATACAACTCCTGGATTTCATCCCATTTTATCATCGTGTCAAAAACTTTTTTTTCAGCGCCCGGCGCGACATTTATCAATACGAAACCTACTGCCATTTATTTTCACCCTAACTATTATACAGGTTTATAGAATATAATGCTTTCCAGATAAATAAACGTGATTTCTATTTTACTGATATATAGCCCCTGATATTGGGGTATTCGTTAGAGGTATGATTTGCAGGATCGTAAGCAGCAAGTGCGAAAGCGTAATTCCCCGATTGGTTGAACTGGTAGGAAAATCTATCCCCGGTATATTGTATGATCTGATTTTTAAATAAATTTTCTTTGCTAATCAAAATAATCCTTGGGCGCTGGTCTTCCTGGTTAATCCATATAACGGTATCAGATCTGTTTATGGTTATAGCTTCTGGTATAAAACCGTGTGCAATATCCATATTTACGGAATATTTCTTCGAATCCGTGATATCGGGTATCGCGGCTGGGGTTTGTGTTGAAGCAACTGCGGGCGTCTGGGTTGCATTTACGAGAGGCATATTTGTATTGGGCACATCCGACTGCTGCGGCTTCACTTCAGGTAAGTGCGATACAGGTATTAAATAGGAAGACAGAGCATAAATGCAGATAATAACTATAACAGCTGCCAGCACAATGATTTGTTTTTGGGATACATGGGGTTTTTTGAAATCAGATAACTTACTTTTGATAGACGGCACTTTAATTTGAAATCCCTCTTTAATATCTTCCGGTTCTTTGGCTTCAGCGAAATCCTGGTACCAGTCGCATACCGGATTCAGGCAGAACTGCGCCACCGGGATATTTACAAATCCGAGTCCTATTGATTTTTTTATGCTTTTTGTCTGGACATTGCCGCCGCATTTAGGACATTTCTTGGCAAACATCATAAGCCGTTTATATTATGGCAGGCAGTATTAAGATTAACGGAAATATAAAAAGACCGTATTTAAATACCGGGACTGGCTAATAAAAAAACCATGCACATAAAACCGCAAATAAGAATTCTTGGCATCGATGATTCTGCCCTGGTCAATGAAAAGGTCACCATCATAGGCGCTTTTTTCAGGGGGGGCGGGCAGCTCGATGGTGTCCTGAAATCCGAAATAACAAAAGACGGAATGGATGCAACCGATATTATTAGCGGGATGGTCAGGAATTCGAAATATTACTCGCAGACAAGGGTAATAATGCTTGACGGCGTCACATACGCAGGATTCAATCCCGTTGATATAAAAAAAATATTTGAAGAAACAAATATTCCTGTCATTGTTTTTATGCGCTCATGTCCCGATTTTGAAAAAATAAAACTCGCCCTCGAACACCTGCCCGGGAAAGAAGAAAGATGGGAAATAATCCGGCGCGCAGGCAAAATCTATAAAATAGCGCAGAAGAACCCGGTTTTTATCCAGTTGTGCGGCATCGATAAGGAAAGCGCCCTTGAGATTGTTCGCACGACTTCAACACACAGCAATATCCCCGAGCCTCTTCGCGTGGCTCATCTTATCGCAACGGGTGTTGTGCTGGGTGAATCTACGGGGAAAGCCTAAGTCCTCTGCACAAAAACATTAAAAATCTTACCGTCCTGCTTTACTGCAAGCAGTTTGTTCCCTGACTTTTTCGCCCAGGAATCGATGTTCTGGGGCGCGACCGGGTCATCGGCTATTATATGCAGGATCTGCCCGCTTTTTAATTGTTCCACTTTTTTCTTGGTTAAAATAAGTGGATATGGGCAGCATTCGCCGCGCACATCCAGCGTTTCATCGGGAATTATCTCTGCCATCAGAATACCAGGTTGACATCGGCTTCTAAGATCTTATCTGTTAATTCCCCGATCGATATTTTCTTTATCCCACCAATGATTTCGCTATCTGAGATTCCGCGTTTTGCGATATCACGGTCAAGTGCAAAGAAACTGACTATTTCGATATTCTTGGTTATTTCAGCTTCCACTGACGGCACGTCTTTTATCCAGACTGCAAGGTCTCCGTATCCAGTTTTTTGGCCTTTGACTATGGAATGCACTCCGCCGCTTGTAAAAATCAATGAAGCCTCATTCCCTGCCGCTACCTGTGATGCTGCCATGGGGACTGCACCGAACGCATCTTCTTTACCGTAAGGCGGCTGTGTTACTATGATATTTACTTTCTTGCTCATGTCATCACCCTATGAGTATTGTTTTATCTGATTCCGCAGTCCACTCGGCAAGGTCATAAAGCCCGCCTATAATGACACCTTCAGTCTGCTGCTTTGTGACGCCGCGGGCGTCCGTGCATTTTATGCAGGCGATTGCATCCGCTTTTGGCTGCTTTATTCCTTTTTTCACGATTGTTCCGAATATAGTTTCAATGGTGGGGAACTCTTTTGGCGCCTGGTCCCTGTGGGCGATTACGGTGGCGTCAAGATAGTTAAAGAAATTGACGGTTATGCCTTTTTCTTTTGCCGCATGGGCAAGTCTCATCATTGTGAATACGCCTTCGTCCCTATAAGGGCCGTTTATTGATACGATTGTAAGCTGCTTTGTCATATTATCACCTAAAACCATACGACTCTGTCATAATTCATAATAGAATCAAGCAGGGCGCTTATTTCTTTTATCTCCACCCCGCCGATTAGTTTATTCGCAAGCGACCTTGAAAGTACTGCTTTGTCATCTGCGTATATCTTTATGCCTTTTTTATTCGCGGCTGCAAGTTTATTACCGAATTCTGATTTTCTTGCAGCGGTCACGCCGTCTTCTATAAGATATAGCGAGACATTGTTTCCTTTTTCTTTTGCGTTAAGCCCGATATCGAGTACGAGGTCGGGTGTTTCCGTGGTGTATGGGTCTTTTGATAGGACCATTAACAAGTTTGTCATTTTTTACCTCTGTTTTTTGTCAGGATTTGAATCAATAATTATTATTCAAGTTTAAATGTTTCGATATAGGCAATATTAATAAGCAATGAAAGCCATTTCGCACGAACCATCCAAGCCGAGGTAGCCCAGCGGCCTAAGGCGCCGGTCTTGAAAACCGGTTGTGCTACGCACAGCGGGAGTTCAAATCTCCTCCTCGGCGCTTTGATTTTAAAAGAAAGAACCGCAGATGAACGCAGATTGTCGCCGCTCCTTTCATGCTATTAGAAAGGAGAGTAAAATGATCTATTATTGACACTTATAATACTTGTTTAAGCAGTCCGGCGCCGATAGAAAAACAGGGCAGTAGCGTGAGCTAAAAATTTTCACCGCCAAGGACGCAAAGTGCGCAAAGACGGCATTGACAACGGACTCACATGGCTCAGGATTGAGAGTACAGGAAGCTTTTTATCCTTTAGACATTATTCCTTTGAGGTAAATGGTGGCGACTATGAAAAATAAATATATTGCATTAACTTTAATCATTATTGGTGTATTAGGCACAGTTCCATAATTCAGTTATGAATAATAAAGTAATATCATCACAATAAATAATTATTTATCCTTTAATGCAATGATACTACTTGCGCACCATGGTTACTATATCACCGACATTTAAGAATT
>CABMII010000106.1 GCA_902386255.1 uncultured archaeon | reverse complement strand
GGCGGAAATTTTTGGCAAACTTCAGCTTGGAACATTCATTCCCAACTGAATAAAGATTTTGTTAGACCCACAGTTTACTTAGCGCTGCTATTTGATTTTGATGATTTCTTATAAACTCCGGTTTAAACCCACATTTCCTTCATCACGTTCATAACCCCCAGCGCCACACCCTCAACCTCAATACCGCCCTTCCCCTTCGCACCGTCACCCACAACGTACAGATTTTGAACAGGAGTCCTGCTTCCGACATCGCTTCCCGAAGATGCCCGATTCACAGGCCAGCCATTAGAATATGACTGGACCAGAAGAACCTCGTACTTTTTGTCTGGGAACAGTTTTTTCAGGTCAAGAAACCCGAGATTGATTTCATGGTTCAGGTCATCGGATATAACAGTCTGGTGGGACATTATAAGATGCTTTCCCGGCGGCGCGAGGGTCGGGTCAGCATTGGTCACTTCGTTTATGCCGTTTATCCTCTCTGCATAAGGCGTGAAAAAGACACCGCTGTGACCTATAAGAGGTTCATCCGAAGAAAGGCAAATCTTGATTCCCTTTGACGGCTTAGCTTTGTTTATCCTCCCTAAATACGCTTCATCCCTGCACTCGTACATCCCGGCTGTTCCAGGATGCCCGATGTCGCTGATAATAATATCTGCATCGATTGTTCTTCCGCCGGCACTGACACCGCGTGCTTTTTCCTTATCAATGATTATTTTATCCAAGCAAACATTTGTATGTATTTTCCCGCCGTTTGACTTTATGACATTGGCAAGGGCGCCGGTCACAGCGCCGCATCCGCCCAAGGGCACGCCTGAACCCTTGTACAGGTACATATTATCGATTATTTCAAGCATTTCATGCGCAGGGACATCCTTTGCCCGGAGGCTCAATGCCCAGCCGCAGAAAGAGTCTGCAAGTTTGAGCAGGAAATCATCATCGAAATATTTTAATATCCAGTCTTTAAACGAGATATTACTTTTTGGTTTGAATTGGCGTGAATATAGAAGAATAGTTCCAAGTTTTATGCTTTTTGTGAGTGGCAGATGTTTTTGAAAATCCTTGAAACCTATTTCAGTATCGTTATTCATCCTGATGACAGCAGTGGGTTTTGAATCAATAATAGTCACACCTGCGCCCACCTCTCGCAACATCTGCGCAAGCGGCCCCCGCGAACCATGGGGTATCATGTGAAGCGCTCCCGTGCTCAGCTTGAAGCCTTTGTATTCGAGATTGGCAAACCGCCCGCCGATGAATGGTAATCGCTCGAAAATCTCAATTTCGTATCCTCCTTTTGAAAGCTTTGCGCCGGAAAGTAAGCCGCCAAGGCCCGCACCGATAATTGCTGCCTTCATCACTCCTCCGCGATAGCACTAATAGGACAATACCTGACGCACGTTCCGCATTCAACACATTTTTCATTCATCCCGGCTCGCCCGAATACTATTATCGCATCATGGGGACAATAAGCGGCGCACTGGCCGCAGCCAACGCAGGCATTACTGACCTTCATAAAGGGTTACACCCCTTTATGACGTCCCGAGTCACGCCTGTCTTCGACATGCTTCGCAAACGGGAGGGCGTATTGGGGTATGCGAAGCATACCCCTTGTTTTGATAAAACATTCCTAAAGTTTTTCATTGGGTTCCAGCCGCCCCTATTTTCTCAGCAAGTTTTGCAAGCACTTCTTTTCTCATCCCTTCCACGAACTTTATACTGCCCACAACAAGATGCCCTCCGCCGCTAACGCCAGCGCCTTTTATCTCTGCGTGCAATTCTTTTACTATCTGCGGGATGTTCATTTTAACCCCTCTTGAGCGCAATACTGCAAAATCTGGACCGTATCCGATTGTGACCACTGGCTGCCCATTGTACTGGGAGCACAGCCGGTCATGGATTTCACCACTTGTTTTGCCAGGCGGAGGAAACGTGAATTTGTGGGCAAAATTTTCAACGTCAATTACATTCATAATGGCGCCGTTAGCCAGTTTTTGAGTCTTCACATTGGGCATCGACGCTTCAAGCTGCTCAGTAATAGCGGCGTTTGCCTGCTCGCACAATAATTTAACGATTTGCTGATGCCGGATATTTGAACCGAGATTGAGAATGTCGTTCATTATACCCCGCCCATCATTGAACCTCTGCCAGAAAGCCTCGTAATCAATTGCAAGCGCCATGTTCTTCAGGTCTTCAGGTTTGTATTTGTCCGCCACCAGCGCCTTGTAAAACTCTGCCTCAGGCGCCGCTGACCTGTCCCCGACCGCTGATACGGCGGGAAGGTGTTTTATCTCCTCTTCGATTTCGGGATTTATCATACGGGCAATCTCAGTGCCAATCATTCCGGTTGTAATGCCAAAATCCCCGCCAGCGTATGCGGGATTCACGTGTTCGAGCACCATGGAATCTATTGTGCCGTCAGGATGATGGTGGTCGATGACCATGATATCCACGCCGTAAATTATCGCCTGTTTCATGGCCGGCATATCCTCTTCAGTCGCGCCGTTATCCATCAATACCACAAGCGGCATCTTCTGGGAGAAACGCTCCTGGTCTTCAAGCGCGAATGTGAGGTCTTTTGTCACATCCTCAAGTTCGTAGAATGGCGCCTTTGAAGGGGAGCGCCTGTAGAAGTGGCGGTCGGCATCAGAGCCGCCGACTTCGCGCAGCAGCGGCAGGAGCGCACGTTCTATGGCAATCGCTGAAGTAATGCCGTCTGCATCGGCATGATGCCTGATGATAATAGGCCGTGATTTGAAAACCGCCTTCCTTATAAGCTTGGCTGCATTTCTCATTCTTGGTTTTAGCTTTTCCAGTACCTCGCTCTTTACAAGAAACTGGATATCATGAGGCTCTGCACGCCTGTCTATCGCCGATTCAATCTGCTCCTTGATGCCAGTTGCGTCACCTCCCCACAGCTGCTTCATGGCGCGTATCTCTACCTGCATGGCGCCGTTCCTCATTGAGGGCTCACCGATTACCTTCACTATGGTCTCGGACTTTATTTCGGGATATGCGCGCTCCCCGGCTTTCTCAAATGCGGCGCATTGAACTGTGCCATCCTCGTCCGAGATGGTAAATATCGTGGGGCCGCCGGTCTGTTTTATCTGGATTACCTCGCCTGAGAGATGCACGAGCTTGCCCAGGTACTTTGAGAGTTCTATTGTCTTTCTGCGGGGAAGCTGTTTTTCGACTTCGATTAGCTGGAATTCCTTAAGGCTCTTCGGGAGGAGTTCTATGTTACCGTTCGATGCTATGTTTTTCACTTCAACGAATATTTTGTCACCAATCTCAGGGAGGAAACTGATGTTGCTTGAATGGATAAGCCCCCGAAGCTGCGGGTTCAGGTCAACGAACACCCCGAAGTTGGCATGCCCCTGTACTTTTCCTTCGTAAACCTTCCCGACCTCAAGCTCGCGTGTGTCGCATTCTGCGCTCAGGACATGGATGAGAGGTTTTTTGGCGCAGGTCTCGCAGAGGTCGCCTTTCGTGGTTTCCTTGCCGCAAACGGTGCATGTGAAGAATTTTCCCCTGCCTGCGCAGTTCTTGCATGGTTCGGTGACCGATATCCTGCCTGTGCCCCCACATTTTGCGCATTTTATGCCCCCTCCCATGAGTTTGCCCAGGTCTTTTTCAGAGAGTTGATCCAAGCTTATGGCTTTTGGCTTGCCTGTGCCCTTGCAGTCCGAGCATTCCTTTTCGCTGAGGATGATGGTGCCTGTTCCTTTGCAGGCGGTGCATTCGGTTGTCATAGAGTTGAGTGTTAGATGCGGTGCGGGGTAAAATAAGTTACGTGGAGATGGTCAGGTTAGGTGTTTCAGCAGCTCATCTTTCTTAGTTCGGAGAAGGTAGGCTTTAACCTTTTCAGCTAATTTTGCAGGAAGAGAAGCCAAATTAAAAATAGTTTTTCCTTTTATCGTTTCCAGGTCATTTTTTATTTCCTCATAAGCGATTTCCTGTAATGGTATACGTATCTCGTGTTTAGCGCCAGACTATTTTATCTCAACTACGTGATTTTTGACGGGCTTTTCTCTTACTCTTTATCAAGCTCTGCATCGCTCTCTATCTGTTTAATAGATCTTCTTCGTCTTTGACAGTATATGGGTGGTGCGGATGCATGTGGTTTGCAGACGGCGCAGATTTATAATTCTCGTAATATATTTCTGTGCTTTGCGCTCTTTGCATTCTCTGCGGTGACCCCATTGAAACTCAAATCCAACCGCAACTTATTTTTAGTATAATCAAATAATACATCAGCATGGACATACGGCAGTGTAAGAAAGGCTGTGTGGAATGCACACCATGCGAAGATTGCGGGGCGCCGCAGTTCACCATAAATGTGGTATGCGGAAGCTGTCTTTGCTGCGAAACCCCACACGTCGAAATGTATGAGTGGAAATAACTGGCATTAATGATTGATTTCCAGTCAATAGTCCTCAGGGCAGGCTACCTTTAATATACGTTACGACTTTTTTGCTCACATGAAAGACTTCATAATCATAGGTCATAAAGCAGCTACAGTTCCCTTTTCCCTGAACGACCTCCCGGGCGCGGCAGGACGCATGGACATCCTGTGCAGGTGCGTTAATGCCGCGCTATTTCTTTCCCATGACTTAAGAAGAGATGTCCGGGTGTATCTTGTTCTCAAAGGAGAACCTGCGCCGCCGAAGCTCATTTGTTTTAACGGTGCCGAAGTTAGGTATCTGAGCCCGGATGAGAGAAGCGCAGCCTCTCTCATAAGAAAGGCACTTGAGAAGAATGCACAGGACTTCTGGACCGAATCCATGCCCGGCGTGAGCATAAGGAAAGGGGATTTTGGCGACCTCATTTGCGAATTGAATAAAAAAATAATTTATCTGCGTGAAGATGGGAAAGATATACGAGGGAAAGAATTCGGGGCATCGCCAGATGGTCTTTTATTCGTGCTTGGAGACCACATGGGGTTGACCGAAGATGAAGAGAAAACAATCGAAGGGCACGGGCATGAAATAGTAAGTGTAGGTCCTCTATCCCTGCATGCCGACCACTGCATCGTTTTACTGCATAATGAGATAGATAGAATAGAGAAACATATTTAGAACACAGCGCATATTGAGAGCCGGATGACAATTCTTGACACGGCGCGCAAAATCATGCACGAAGGCCCCATATGCGACCACTGCCTCGGGAGGCAGTTCGCAAAACTCTCCACCGGATTAAGCAATGACCAGCGGGGGCAGGCATTAAGAATCACACTTGCGATGCAGGCAAGCGCGGGAAAAGATGATGCATTGCAGGAAGAGCTTGCTAAGAGCACCCAAAACAAATGCTGGGTATGCAATAACCTCTTTAATCATCTTGATTCATGGGCTGAAAAGGCAGTTTCTGGGCTTTCTGATTATGAATACGACAATTTCCTTGTAGGAACGAAAGTTACAGGCCTGTTAGCTGAGAACGAGGAGATAATATGGGCTGAGAGCGGGACAACGTTTGCCGAGCCTCTTAAAACCGAATTGAACCGGGAAGTTGGGAAACGTATTGAAAAAATTACCGGCAAAAAAGCAAACCTTAAAAAACCGCAAATCGTGGCGCTTCTTGACCTTGAGAATGATACGGTAGAACTTGAAATAAATTCTTTGTACATATACGGCAGGTACAGGAAACTCGTTCGCGGGATTCCCCAGACAAGGTGGCCTTGCAGGGAGTGCGGTGGAAAAGGCTGCGAGAGATGCGACAATACTGGAAAAATGTACCAGGAGTCGGTGGATGAGCTCATCAAACCCCATCTTATGGAGGCCGCACGGAGCGAGGATACCGCCTTTCACGGCGCAGGGCGCGAGGATATCGATGCGCTGATGCTCGGAGACGGCAGGCCATTCGTAGTCGAGGCGAAAAAACCGCATGTGCGGAAGATAGACCTTGGAGCTCTCGCCAGCGAGATAAACAGCAAAGCAGAGGATAAAATCGAAGTGTTGGGCCTTAAATTCGTTGAAAGCGAAACCGTAGAACAGCTAAAATCAATGAAAGCTGATAAAGTGTACCGTCTTAAAATTGTGCACGCTACAACAGAGGAAAAACTTAAATCATCCATTGACATACTAAGCGGAACTATCATCAAACAGAAAACACCCACCAGAGTGCTTCACAGGCGTGCCGACCTTGAACGGATGCGTAAAGTTCACTCGATTGATCTGGAATCATTTGAAACAGATACCGCAGTCCTCGTTGTCAATTGTGAAGGAGGGCTCTATGTCAAGGAACTGGTTTCTGGCGATGGCGGACGTACTGTACCCAGCGTTGCTTTCCTGACCGGGAGCGAGGCAAAGGTTATAGAACTTGAAGTACTAAAAGTAGGATAAAATAATACTTACTTTCGGAGGAAAATTATGGCAAAGACCCACGGAACAAGAAGGAAATCAAGGTATAAACTCAAGAAAACAGTAAGAGAGAAAGGATTATCTCCGATAACCAGGGCGATTCAGGAATTCGTTGAGGGAGATATTGTTAATATAGATCTTGACCCCGGCATCCAGAACGGAATGCCGCACCCCAAATTCCAGGGAAGAACTGGAAAAATCGTGAGCCAGAGAGGCCGTGCTTATATCGTCAAAGTAAAGGATGGCGGGCTCATGAAAGAAGTTATCATTCTGCCTGAACATTTGACCCCACAGAAATAAAGGGTGAAATGATGATAGTTAAGCAGATTATCAGTGAAGATATTATGACTCTCGGTGAGGTCAGGGAACTGCTTGATGAGGTAAAAAAAGAAAGGGAAAACGAGAGCAAGGAACTCGGGTATGAGCTTCGGAAAGCGATAGCTCATGCCGAAATATTCTACAAGCTTGATTCGAAAAATTCCCGGGAGTTAATGAACGAGCTCCTGAAGCTTGAAAAAATGAAACCCGAAATAGCAGTCCGGATAGTGGATGTTCTTCCACTGACAAACGATGAATTAAGGTCGATTTATGCAAAAGAGAGGTATACTCTCAGTGAGGCAGAGCTGAAACAAATCCTGGAGTTAGTGGCAAAATATACCTGAATCCGATTGTAAAGTATATATACATCTATTCTAATAATATTGATAGTTTGACCAAGGAGACATAAATTACGTGAGTGGTATTTGATGATAACATTAGGAAAAAAACCGGAAAAGGAAGATACTGCATATATTCTGGATTATTTGCCTTATGGGCGTTCAGACGATTCACGTCCGATGTACCAAAAAAAGCCTCTTGCCCAGGGAGTAGGAGAAAAGCATTTCGTTCTCATGGAAATGGCGCCAAAAGAAAATGTCGCACCGAAATCCCAGGATAAAGTGTATATAGGCGAAGGCGACCGTCCCGTAATAGACCATGTTAAAAGGCGAATCACATTTAATGAACTCAGCCATGGCGCCCAGATGGAACTTCCCGCAGTCATAGAAAAAATAGTGCTTACAAACGAAAGCAGGTTTTTGTCCTTCTTCAATGATGCCTATCCGATAACAACACGCCTACACATGCTTGAGCTGCTGCCCGGGATAGGGAAAAAACTGATGTGGGGAATTATAGAAGTAAAAAAGAAGGGGAAGTTTGCAAGTTTTAAAGACCTCGTGGAAAGGGTAAAAGGTCTTCATGCGCCTGAGAAACTGATAGCTCACAGGGTACTTGACGAATTAAAGGATGAAAATATAAAATACCGTATTTTCACCACTCCGATGCCGCCTAAAAGATAATGAAATGGTATAAGAAAGACCAGCATTTTTTAGTGGATGAACGGGTTCTTGACAGGATAATCGAATACGGGAAACTAAATAGCTCCGACACCGTGCTTGAAATTGGCGCAGGCTACGGTAATCTAACCGGGAAACTTGCAGGGAAAGCGGGCAAGGTGATAGCAATTGAGGTGGACGCCGAACTTGCCGCTTCTATTGGCAAACGGGAGAACGTGGAAGTCATAATAGGAGACGCATTAAAAATAGAATTTCCACCTTTTAATAAAGTAATATCCAATCTTCCTTATTCGATTTCTTCTCCCGTGACATTCAAACTGCTAAAGTGTAAATTCGAATTCGGTATTCTCATGTACCAGTATGAGTTTGCAAGAAGAATGGTCGCTTTGCCGGGCAGCAAGGATTACGGCAGGCTTTCAATAGCAGTGCAGTATTATGCCGATGTTCAAATTCTGGAGGTAGTGTCAAAAAGCGCATTCAGTTCCCCCCCCGAGGTCAATTCTGCGATAATAAGACTCGTTCCGCGCCCTGCGCCCTATGATGTTGTGGATGAAGGTTTTTTCATGAAATTTATAAAAGCCGCTTTTTCCCAGAGAAGAAAGAAGCTCAGGAATGCTATAATCAATAACGCTGTCCCTCTTGGAATCAGAAATATTGAAATTGCATTAAAGAAATTGCCGCAGGAAATCATTGACAGAAGGGCTGAAACACTGTCACCTCATGAACTTGCAAAACTGGCTGACATTCTGGCCTACGAAAGGATTTAATACTATGAATAATAATTACAATTATGGGGGTGTCTGCAATAATTAATCTTTTATGCAGAAAAACGTCCTATCCTATCCAATAAATTATGCAGATTCCCTTCTTTTATTTCATTATTGCGAACCCAGCAGAACTCGGGGTATTTTCCTGGGAAAGGATAATTAGGCATAAAAAACGTGTGTAATGCTATGAAAATCGCTGTTGTGTTTGATAGCGCAGGAACACTGCTTCGCATGTATCGCGTGGCAAAGAACATTCATACAGGCGAATATCTTGATGAGGTAGTCACTACAGAATTGGTCGGGAAAAAACCGTACTGCGCCCTCCTGGTAATGCAGGTTGATTCTAATAAACTGGTTAACTGCCCGCCTGAAATGCTGATTTCGGATTTTATCAGGAAATACAGCATCGATATAGAGGTCGGGTGTTCGAGATCCCAGATAAATAAAGCCACTGTCCTATCCGTGGTTGAAAACGATACAAGAGCTGCAATGTCCGATTTACAGGACGTTATGGCTGCGGTCAAAAAACGGTGCAAGGATATTTTTTATATGGGTGTCGGGTTGATTATTGATGTGGATGGGAAAAACATTCCGTACGTCATATGCACAGGCGGGAAGGTGTATTCCAATACCCATTTAGTAATAAATGCCCTCAATGAACGGAATATAGATGCGTACATAGCCTCGGGCGACAGCATGCGTAACCTGGGAGCGCTTGCGAATAATGTGAATCTGCCTCTTGACCGTGTTTTTGAGATAGCCACGCCCCGGAAAAAAGAGGAGATTGTGAAGAGATTGAAACAGCAATATGATAAGGTGATTATGGTGGGCGATGGGATTAATGACTTACTTGCGATGCGTGCAGCGGATCTGGGGGTGCTTTCCATCCAGCAGACAGGGAAGTGCCCGCCGTTGCTTTGCGAGGAGGCGGATGTGGTGATTAGGGATATTAAGGAGATAGTCGGGGTTATTGAAAATAGGGTTCTTAAGATTTGATTTGTAAGCGTAACAGGGAAAGAATCTTCCTTGTGCATTGAACAAAAAACAACTCCAAGCTGGAACTGTGGTAATGATTTGCATTTGTGGTGTCTATGGATTTCAGTCACTGTCCCCTACCGAGGTCTGGGGCATCCACGCATAGGTTCATGAGGGTTTCCATCGCTCGTTTGTTGTTCTGGTTATTGATAGAATAGAATTAGCGTATTCAGATCGTGTATTTAATCTATTAATATGCATATTGTTTCAAATTATTTACCCTGTTGGGATAACTATTATCTTTATATATACGGTTGTACATAAGATTAATATAGAGGAGTTATCATTTAGAGGAATAAGTATGTTACATATCATGTTACATGATAATGAGAAAGAAATAGGGAAGAAGGAATATTGAATATGAAGTTTCGATGTGAGGAAGGGCATTTAATTGAACTGGAATTTCCAGACGAATATTTTAGTAGTCCACTAATCGTTCCATGCCCAAAGTGTAATCTAAGATACGAAATAATAAAAATTAAAGGCAAAACGAATGTTAAACCTTATAAACATTCTGACCCTTTAAGATTTATTTCGATGCATTATTAACTTTTTTATACTTTAAATATAAAAAAGTTATTTTTTTGAAATTTTATCCTCGATGATCGTGTTCTGCTTTTAAACTTAAATATTTCCAGATACTGATTGATATTAAAAGCAATGAAACTCCTATGAGAATATTCGTAGAATCTTGATTTTTCGATGTGAATATTTTTGAAAAAGTATCTAATACAATAATTATTATACCAAACACCATTAATTTTTCTAAATACATTTTGTGTTTTAAATATTTTAGCTCTAAGGGTGGCTCATTTGGAGGAAATAATAAAGGGCGTACATACTCTTGTAATATAAGAGTGCCAAAATCAACTAGTGCGAGCATAATAAAGAAATAAACTAATAATTTATCTGCAATTCCTACGGATATTTCAGATGTATTAATACTAAAACTATAATTATTATATGTAAATACCTCCGTTACTGACAAAAATCCAAAAGCAAATATAATAAAAAAAAGCAATACAATGGGAAAAATAAATAGTAATTTAACGATATATAATTTAAACCGAGGTTCAACATCCTTTTTAATTGTATATCCACAATTATCGCAAGCTATAATAGTACCTAAATCCTCTAATCTTTCTGAATAGCATGACGGACACTTTGCCATATTTGCTGGAAAACTCTATCTAAATCTTGAAGTTGTATTTTTATGGTATGCCAAAGACATTAGTATAGCATTTCTATTTATACTCGGATATTTCGCCAAAATAGAGATCAAGTGTTTAGGTCTAAACCAAGCATCATCATTCCAAATATCAAATATTTCTTTATGAGTAGGATTTTCTTTGAAAATCCTATAGACATCTAAGATTTTTTTATCAAACTCTTCAAATGTAATATTATCTGGATAAAAAGGACGTTTTATTAACATTCCCATATTGTCTATAATGTTAGTGTGTTCTATTTGGTCACAAATACTCTCTATTTCTTCGGTGATTGAAATTTTAATTCTGTCATCATTTTTCATAATATGCATCACAGTATCATCGTCGCCTTTTTGAAGTCTAGTTAAATTAATAGATAAATCCTCCCATTCTTTTATTTCTCTATATAAATCGTCTATATTTTTTATGTTTTTTTTCCGTATACTAAATTTTAACTGATTAATATCGTATCCATGTGAGTCGTATAATTTTTCTAATGTTAATAAACTTATTCTCAATTTGAGTGAACCAGCAGTAAAAGAACTATAGTCATATTTGGAGATATGACCACTTTCGACATTTAATATTATTGGTAGAAAGTAGTTATACAACATTAGAGGGTATGATTCACCAGCTATAAATGTAGCATAAATATCTGCCATAAATTCATGGGCAAGAGCCTCAGTAACAATTTTCCAGTGAATCTTTTTGTCTATATAATCTTCCGGCGAATAAATTTCGGCCAACCATCTGAGAATTTGTTTTAGCTCATGTTTGATATTTAACAATTTTTTTTCATGTTCATATAAAGGAAAATGATGATTTTTTTTAGTTTCGATTTTTGATTCGACGCTACTGTGAATAAAATGAAAAGATTCATGTGCCAAAATAGTTAAAAATTCCAAATCATGTTCCGAATAAGCTGGAAATACTACAATAGATGTTGGATATGATACCGCTCGATTTCTGAATCCAAATACTACTAAACCATTATATTTCTCATTGACAAAACTCTGAACATAGTCTTTCATTAAAGCCTCAGTTGCATCGTAAACGAGTTGAATACCTCCAAACTTTTTAGTTGCTATATCCTTTGCAAATGTTGTTTCGGGTGAAAAAATTCCAGAAACACGACTAGTAAAGCCATAATTCAAAGCATTCAACATATCCGAAATTGCCTCAACTCTATAATATAAATTATCTTTTATATTATTTAGTGTGCCCATCTTGAGCATAATGTCTGTCTCTTTTAATTTGCCTATTTGGTCACGAGTTAAATTACCTTTTAACAGTAGTTCTTTTAAGGAGGAATCTAGTTCCCCCAATAAGTAGGTGTTTGAACCATCCTGATTTTTTTTAATGGTTAGTTTATATTGTGGAATTTCTTTGTTAAATATTTTTAAATAATTAGTCTTATTTTGATATAAATCATCTTTAAGAGCCTGAACTTTTTTATCCATTTTGTCAAATACATCAGTTTCTGGCAAATATCCTTGTAAATAAAATAAGTTCCATTTGTTTTTCATATGATCTATGCTAGATTCTAATTGATTTACAGTCTCAATTACATGGTTAAATTGTGGAGAAGGCATTGATACCGGTCCCATTACCGCAGTCTATTTTAAGATTAAGCATTGTAGAAGTATCGATAACAAAAGGAAATGATTCTAATATTCTGCAGAAATCAGAAAAATGTTGTAAAGTCCCATGACCAATAAAAATAATATCAAAAAACCCTTGTTTATAAGTAACGCCCATATAGTTATTATTAATCTCTTCAACACACACCCGTGAAATCCCGATCTCTTTTGCTATATATTCAATATCGCTCCAGACACATGTTTTTTCTGCCCAAGCAGTTATTTTTATTATAATTGAAAAAGTTATTTTTTTATCTTTATCTAATTCTATATGATAAGGAGCACAAATTAAAGAGCAAGAATCGTATAAGCAATCTTCAAAACATGAACGTATGTTATTCACTATTTGCGGTATAAGTAAATATGAATCGAATTTAATAATTAATATTAAATCAAAGATTCCAAATCCATTAAATATTGCCAGTACCTCATAGTTTGAAAATTTTCTACATTTTGTTAGTAAGGTAGATAACAACTCTTCATAATCAAATTTTGATGAATTTAATCGTAAATATACTATGATTACATTATCGTTTTTTTCAATATTGTTACTTATATAAAGAGGAATTAATGGCTCACACCAGAAATCAAAAAATTCAATTTTTTTCTCTTTTTGTATAGATGTCTCAATTAGTCCATTATATCTTTGACGAATTTTTTTATTATTCTTTAACAATTCAGGCGGATTAATTGTTCTACCTGATATTTTCCTATGAAAAACATTGGTCACCCTAAAAACGAGAGTGCTATATGCACCCCCTGGCATCCATCTTCTTGATGATATATCCGGCATTGGCAAGAGAATTAATCATATCCTGCTCAGTCATTCGGAT
>CABMII010000105.1 GCA_902386255.1 uncultured archaeon | reverse complement strand
TTGCCCTTTTACTTGATAAATGACTTGGTTTTATGTGGAAGCGATTTATGGCGGTTGATTTGTTACCAGATTGTTCTGGTTCTCGTCGTGAAAAATTACAGAATCACTGAATTTTTGGATTGTGCCTCCAGGGTTATCAAATTATAATTCTGTTTATGCAGGTAGATATTTTAAAAGTTACGGCAGTTAGTTATACATTATTTCGCGCTCAAAAGTGCGGGCATTCATCTGTATTTATAATATCCGGTTCGTTAAAAACAACGCAAAGCCTATTAACCCTTAAAGCATAGGAAAACGGCGAGGCACGACAATGAAAGAAATACTCGAAATACTGGAGGGCAATCCAAGAATAGCGCTTAAGGAAATCGCAGCCATGACAGGTTCCACAGAAGCAGCCGTCGCCTCAAAAATAAAAGAGATGGAGAAAAAGGGAATCATAAGGAAATACAAGACAGTAATCGACTGGGAAAAGGCAGGCGAGGAGTACGTTTATGCCATCATTGAATTAAAGGTCGCCCTGCGCTCAAGAACGGGGTACGATGCCATTGCCGAGCGGATTGCCAAGTTCCCGGAAGTAAGGTCTGTCCGCCTCATTTCAGGAGACCATGACCTCTCTCTTACAGTGCGCGGAAAGTCCATGAAAGACGTAGCTTTTTTTGTGGCTGAAAAAATAGCCACCCTTGAACAGGTGCAGGGAACTGTAACGCATTTTGTGCTGCGCACATACAAGGAGGATGGAGATGTCCTATTCGAGAAAGAGCGCACAGAGCGCCTTGCTGTATCCCCGTGATGTCATGCCAGGGAAATTCGTCTCTGAAAAGGTAAGGGAAATTCCGCCCTCTGGGATACGGAAATTCTTTGACCTCGTTCTTGAAATGGACGATGTAATCTCACTTGGCGTGGGAGAGCCCGATTTTGTCACCCCGTGGCATATCAGGGAAGCATGCATCTACTCGCTTGAAAAAGGATTCACCTCTTATACATCAAACCTCGGGCTTATGGAATTGAGGGAGTTGATATCAAAATCCTATATAAAGGATTACGGGGTTGATTATAACCCGAAAAATGAGATTCTTGTTACAACAGGAGTAAGCGAAGCTGCAGACCTTGCGTTTCGGGCAGTAACAAACCCGGGTGATGAAGTGATAATTCCCGAACCCTGCTACGTTTCATATAAACCAAGCGTTTCACTTGCAGGCGGCGTGCCGGTCCTCGTGCCTACAAATCAGGATGACGAGTTCAGGGTAACTGCAGACCAGATAGAGAAAAGCATCACAAGAAAAACCAAGGCGCTTGTGTTAAGTTATCCGAACAATCCAACGGGCGCTGTCATGGAGCGAAAAGACCTTGAAGAGATAGCTGATGTTGTCAATGAAAATGACATCGCTGTAATCTCGGACGAGGTGTACGCCAAATTGACCTACGATGGCGCACATACCTGTTTCTCCTCAATTTCAGGGATGAAAGAGAGGAGCATTATCCTGAACGGGTTTTCAAAATCGCACGCCATGACAGGTTTGCGCCTGGGTTATGCTGCGGGAAGCGAGGAACTCATAGCAGCCATGACGAAAATCCATCAATATGCAATGCTCTGCGCGCCGATTACAGCGCAGATGGGGGCAATAGAGGCTCTCAAGAACGGAGACGGGGAGATGCAAAAGATGGTCAGGGAATACAACCGGAGACGCCGCCTGGTTGTCGGGGGATTGAATAAACTCGGCCTTGAGACATTCGAACCCAAAGGGGCATTCTACGCTTTCCCTTCAATAAAAAGCACGGGATTGACCTCTGAGGAGTTCGCAGGCAGGCTTTTGAAAGAAGAGAAAGTGGCTGTTGTTCCCGGCAACGTGTTCGGGGAATGCGGCGAAGGGTATCTGCGATGCTCGTATGCAACATCGTATGAGGAACTGGTGAAGGCGCTTGCCCGGATTGAGGCGTTTATTGGAAAGCTCTGATTTTTTCAAAAATCCACGAAGCATGCATCCGGTTATTGCTCAGCTTTGAGCTTTTCAAGGTCATTTGGGTGAGCCAGTAAATCGTTGAAATATACCTCTTTGCCGGTTCTTGTCATATACAGGCGAACCCAGAAGACAGTGGTCAGGGGAGCAACAATAAAAACACTTATGATTACATTGACAAGAGGCCAGATGAAATTCATAACAGGAGAGAATCTCATTGCTTCCCCGATAATTGTAATTACGACAATGATTATCCCCAAAATAAGCCACAGGACGAACACATCGGACTTATTTTTATTGAAAAAATTGAAACCAGTGGTTATCCCCTCTATGGGTTCAAGATTATCCACCACCAGGGCATACCTGAAAGCAGCAAGCACCAGGCTTAAAATAACCAGATATAATACGAACAATAAAATCCCTGCAATCAATAAAAACGGAGCGCCGGCTTTTCCAGGGAATAAGAGTTGATTGATATCAAATTTCAAAGCACCCGGCACTATGAACACTATACCTGCAAGGGAAAGCAGCCCGAACAGGACCTCGGCAAGGAACAGGTTCACAAGGTTCTTTTTTCCTGCTTCTACCATCGCGGTAAGCCCGGTTTTTCCTGTTTCCGTGGCCTGCCGCGCCATTCCGATAGCTCCTGCATTAAAGAACGACTGGATGGCCAGGGAAATTAAGAAAAACGTGATGAGCAGAATAATAATTTGGGCAAGATGTGTCACTACCAGGGGGATAATAATCAACAGGATTTCCTGGGGTGTGGTGGCATTTTCGAGAGTTGGCAATGCCGGGCCGAAAATATTTAAAAACCCAAAACCAAGTATAATCAACGCAAGCATGCCAGTTATTATTACATTCAGGGCAAAAGGAATGCCCAGATTGGGATTCTTCGTATACGTTTCAAATCCGTTGCTTATGATTTTTCCGATATTTTCCACCATTTTCATACCTCTTATTAACTTAATTATTTATTAATGTAACCTTTCAAAAAAATATACATGCAGGATTATTCGTAGAAGTATTATAGAATGTATACCCAGTCTCCAACATTGACGCAGTTTATGTTAAGGTTGAGATGATCGCCAGCATCATGAATGAAGAACAGTACTTCCGAATACCCTGACTTCCGAACAAAAGATCATATTCAGCCATAGACTCCATAAATCAACCGTAAAATATAATTATGATATTATCCCATCTAAAAATATAGAGGGGATAATAAAATGAG
>CABMII010000104.1 GCA_902386255.1 uncultured archaeon | reverse complement strand
TGTCGAAAAACCGGTAACTGTGAAGACACCTACTGAAAAAGAAGTTGCAGAGGCAATAATAGTGATCGGTAGTGGTCTAATAGAACGAAAACATTTGGAAAAATGGATTAAAAGATTGAAATTTAAAGACAGCATGGATTTATTGAAGAATCTATTTGTTGAACAATGATTTAACATATTGTAACAAGTTACAACAGTCAGAAAGAAGTTACCAACGGTTTTGGGCATGCGTTGGTAACTACCAATATCATTCAGGTAAAAAGTATTTTATAGTATTAAATATACGATGAATCTGTTGATATAATAAACTCTGGAGTTATCAGTCGATGAACATTTGTATAATTGCTAAAAGTTTGCCTGCCCACGTTATCGGGGGAATGGAGATACATGTCCAGGAACTGGTTGATGGAATAGTAAAAAAGGGCCATAAGGTAACAGTAATAACGACGAAACACCCAAAAGGGATAGATAAAGAAGAAAAAAAGAATCT
Source organism: uncultured archaeon (assembly GCA_902386255.1). Taxonomy (GTDB): domain Archaea; phylum Halobacteriota; class Methanosarcinia; order Methanosarcinales; family Methanoperedenaceae; genus Methanoperedens. The sequence goes on along the minus strand of CABMII010000104.1, from coordinate 19,149 downwards.
GAAAATATATTATGTTGGAGATGAACCGATCAAATATACAGATAAGTTCTATGAAGGATCAGCAAAACTATTTGACAAACTAAATAAAACTGAAAAATTTGATGTTGTCCACAGTCAAAGTACTGCGGCAATAGGTCTTCAAATCCATTCTATAAAGACGCCGCCAACAGTGATCTCATTTCATGGAACCAGTATAGATGAAATCAAATCCAGGATCAATGTGCTTTTTTCAAAAGTGAGCCTGGTCAATAAGATCAAATCGTTTATAATGATCTTTAAAATAAGCAGTGCACATATATTATATACAATACATGGATATAAATTTGACGGAGTGATAGCCACAAGTAACGAACAGGTGGGAGTATTAACAAAATGGTATAACTTCCAGGCTAGAAATATTTATAAAGTTTTTAACGGTGTAGATATTGAAGGTTTTAAACCTAGAAAGAAATCAACTGTTTTAAATAAATACAATGGCGAGAATCATAAGATCATTCTAACGGTTTCCAAGATCATTGAACAAAAAGGCATCCAGAATATAATCCTTGCAATGCCGAATATTTTAAAATACGATGGAAATATAAAACTAGTTATTGTGGGGAAGGGGGATTATATGGCTAATTTGAATAACCTTGTACAAAAATTGAGTATTGGGAATAATGTTATTTTTATCGGGAATGTACCATTCGAATCCCTCCCTGATTACTTCAACGCCTGCGACCTTTTCGTGAATCCCACTATACGCCAGAATGGTTATGACCTCACCATCTTGGAAGCGATGGCATGCGAAAAACCGGTCGTAGTATCAAATATTGGCAGTGTGCCCACGGCGATCGAAGACGGCGTGGACGGTCTGCTTGTCCCTACAGGTGATATTAAAAAGCTGGCAGAAGCTGTAATAAAAGTGCTCAAAGATCAGGAACTTGCAAAGCGCCTCGGCAAGGCTGCACGAAAAAAAATCGAGGAGAAGTTCAGCCTGGAGAGGATGGTAGACAGCACAATAAAGGTGTATGAAGAGGTAATACGTAGAAATAAGGAGAGGTCAATTTAAAACTAATATGTCTAAAATGACCAGCAGACATGAAGATTATGTTTACTCTTTAGATAGCAGTGGCATAAGACCTGAATATAAATATATCGTTGACTGGATTGAAAAAGGTTCTAAAGTCCTAGACCTCGGTTGCGGCAATGGTTCCTTGGGTAGTCTTCTTATAAAACAAAAGAATTGTGAAGTTCATGGAATAGAAACATCAAAATCAGGAGTGGAATCTGCGCTAAATAAAGGTGTTCACGCTACCATTGGCGATATTGATGAAGGGCTGGATTTTTCAGACAGTTCTTTTGACTATGTGGTAATCAATGTCACATTACAGATGGTTTACAGGCCGGGTTTTGTTCTGAGTGAAGCTTTGAGAGTTGGGAAAAAGGTTATCGTGAGCTTTCCCAATTTTGCCCACTGGGCTGCACGGCTTGAGCTTTTATTATTGGGAAGGATGCCCCGCAAGCCACTTTATGGTTATAGGTGGCACAACACGAAGCACATACATCTTTTTTCTTACAAGGATTTCTGCGGTTATCTTGAAGAACTCGGCGTAAAAATAACAAAAAAAGTTTTTTTCGGATGGGATAGCGAACATGAAAGCTCTCTGGCAGGGATTTTTCCAAACATATTTAGTATGGAAGCGATATTGATGGTTGAAAAATGAGGATTACATGAAAGGCTTAATTCTTGCAGGCGGTCTGGGTACACGCCTGCGACCCCTGACCCATACCGGACCGAAGCAGCTTATCCCAATAGCGAATAAGCCAGTGTTATTTTATGTCATTGAAGACCTTGTTGAGGCAGGTATAACCGATATAGGCATTATTGTAGGATATACCGAGGAACGAATAAATATAGTGAAGAACACTGTTGGCGACGGCTCGCGGTGGGATGCAAAAATCACCTATATAGAACAGGATGCTCCTCGCGGTATCGCACATGCGGTTTCCTGCGCCAGGGAATTTATGGGCGATGAACCTTTTGTTGTCTATCTCGGAGATAATATATTAAAAAGCGGGATAGGCAATTTCGTGAACGAATTTAAAAATTTGGGTGCAGAGGCAGGAATACTTCTTTCTCCTGTTCCTGACCCGCAGAAATACGGTGTAGCGCAACTGGATGATAAAGGGGTAGTAATCGATGTCAAGGAAAAACCCAAAATCCCGAAAAGCGATCTGGCACTGATTGGGGTATATATGTTTACCCCGCGTATCTTCAAGGTCATAGAAACGCTCAAACCATCCTGGCGCGGTGAGTACGAAATAACAGACGCCATTCGCAGCATAATTTTATCAAAAAAATATAAAGTTATTTCCCATATTGTAACAGACTGGTGGGATGATACAGGCACTGCAGAAGCGATTCTTCATGCAAACCACCTTATTTTAAGCGATTTGAAATATAAAATAGAAGGAGCAATAGAAGAGGGAGCTAAACTGATAGGTAATATTGAACTGGGGCAGGATAGCATCATTAAAAACGGGACTGTAGTAAGAGGACCGGTAATAATAGGTAAGAACTGCAAAATCGGCCCGGGCTATATAGGTCCCTATACTTCCATCGGAGACAATACAACTATTATCGGGGGAGAGGTTGAATCTTCAATCATAATCGGCGACACAAGGATTGAATTTGATAAAAAAATCGTGGACAGTTTGATCGGAAGATATACCAGCATTGTTTCCAAAAATTCCCTTCCGAAAGGGTACAGATTCATTATAGGTGAGAATTCAGAGATCCAATTGTAGGTAAAATATGAGATTATTAATAACAGGCGGTGCAGGCTTTATTGGGAGCAATTTCATACGGAGCGTCATGGAAAAATATCCTGGGTACGAGGTTGTTAATCTTGATAAGCTCACGTATGCTGGAAATCCTGATAACTTAAAAGACGTAGAAAAAAATAAAAATTATACTTTTATTAAAGGAGATATCTGCGATAAGGAAACTGTTGAGAAAGCCAGTCGGGATGTTAATGTCATTGTGAATTTTGCAGCAGAAACTCATGTGGACAGGTCGATACTCGATGCGGGGGATTTCGTTACAACCGATGTACTCGGAACATTCAGGCTCCTGGAAGCTGCAAGGAAATATGATGTTGAAAAGTATGTCCAGATATCTACGGATGAGGTATACGGCAGCATAGATTCAGGATCATTTAAGGAAACAGACCGTCTCGAACCTTCAAGCCCTTATTCTGCAAGCAAGGCTGGAGGCGACATGCTCGTGCATTCGTATTTTGTCACACATAGGCTCCCTGTCGCGATAACAAGAAGCTCAAACAACTTCGGTCCTTATCAGTATCCAGAGAAACTTATACCGCTTTTTATAACAAATGCCTTAAGAAATAAAAAACTCCCCCTGTATGGCGATGGTAAAAATGTAAGGGACTGGCTGTATGTGCTGGATAATTGCGATGCAATAGACCTGGTGATGCATAAAGGCAAAGAAGGAGATGTATATAATATCGGGTCAGGGAACGAGACCACAAATATTGATATAACTACAATGATTTTGAAGGAACTGCACAAACAAGAAAGTTTAATAGAATGGGTTCCAGACCGAAAAGGGCACGACAGGCGATACTCACTGGATGCAACAAAGATAAAAAAACTTGGCTGGAAACCGAAGCATGATTTTAAGGCAGCACTTGGTGAAACGATCAGATGGTATGTGGAGAATGAATGGTGGTGGAAGTCATTAATTTAGATAAAACTTACAGGGGAAAAAAAGTTCTCATAACAGGCGGTCTTGGTTTTATCGGAAGCAATCTTGCTCATGAACTGGTAAAACTTGGCTCTGATGTTACGATTTTAGATTCTCTTTATCCTAAGGGAGGTGGGAATCTTTTCAATATCAAAGGAATAGAAGAAAAGATTAACCTCAACTTTGCAGATATGAGAGATAATGCTGCTGTAAAACAGTTGGTAAAAGATAAGGACTATATCTTCAATTTAGCAGCACAGTTAAGCCATGTGGAAAGCATGGAGAATCCCTTCGAAGACCTTGAAATTAATTGTCTTGGAACATTGACCCTTCTTGAAGCTTGCAGAAAATACAACTGCGAGGCGAAGATAATCTTTTCGGGTACGCGTTCACAATATGGAAAAATTGTATATACTCCTGTTGATGAAAAGCACCCCATTACTCCTGTGGATACAAATGGTATATCAAAACATGCTGCTGAGCAGTATCATTTGTTGTACTACAGGACTTATGGGATAAAAACAACGTCCTTGAGGCTTACAAATACGTATGGGCCAAGACATCTGATGAGGCACAGCAAACAAGGTTTCCTGAACTGGTTTATACGTCAAACAATGGACAACGAGGTGATAAAAATATACGGTGATGGAATGCAGGTAAGGGATTTCCATTATGTGGATGATGTTGTTCAGGCGCTGCTGATTGCAGGCGAGAGTAAAAAATCGGAAGGAGAAATATTTAATCTCGGCGGGGAGTCGTCAAATTTAATAGATCTGGTCAGGTTAATAATAAAAATCGCACAAAAAGGAAATTTTGAGCTTATACCTTTTCCTGATGAAAGAAAAAAGATCGAGATAGGAAATTATATCGCTAATTATGAAAAGGTTAAAAGAACGCTTGGCTGGGAACCGAAGACAGGACTTGAAGAGGGAATTAGAAAAACAGTTGATTTTTATGAGAAAAACAGAAAAGAATACTGGTAGAGTAATACCTTTTACAGATCTAAGTAGTCAGTATCATTCAATAAAAGATGATGTGGATAGTGCGATAAAGGAGGTTCTGGACAGCGGTTGGTATATTTTAGGAAAACAGGTAGAACAGTTCGAGAAAAACTTTTCACATTACTGCCAGGCAAAATACGGCATTGGCGTAGCCAACGGCACAGATGCTATTCATCTTGCATTACTTGCATGCGGAATCGGAAAAGGCGATGAAGTATTAACAGTATCAAATACAGCCACACCTACAGTTCTTGCAGTCACCTATACTGGCGCAAAACCGGTTTTTGTGGATATAGAGACTGAATCCTATACCATAGACGTTAATAAAATTGAAGAAAACATAACCAAAAAGACAAAAGCGATATTGCCAGTTCATTTATACGGTCAGCCTGCTGACATGGACCCTATAATGGAGCTTGCACAGAAATATAAGCTAAAGGTGGTTGAGGATGCATGTCAGGCGCATGGGGCTGAATATAAAGGAAAAAAGGTAGGTGCTCTTGGTGATATAGGGTGTTTCAGTTTCTACCCAACCAAGAATCTTGGAGGATATGGGGATGGAGGCATGGCGGTAACAAACAACGAAGAACTGGATGAAAAGTTGCGGATGCTCAGGAATTATGGGATGAAAAAACAGTATCATAGCCTTATCAGGGGATTCAACAGCCGGCTGGATGAATTACAGGCAGCGATTCTGGATGTAAAGCTGATAAGACTGGATGAATGGAATGAAAAACGGCGCAGGAATGCAAGGATTTACGATAGATTATTGGAGAATGTGGTAAAACCAATAGAGAAAGAATATTCAAAGCATGTATATCATTTATACGTAATAAGATGCAGTGATAGAGATGGAATGCAGAAGAAACTCACAGATGCCGGCGTCAGCGCGCTCATACATTATCCGGTACCTGTTCACAAACAAGAAGCGTTTGGAGAATTTAAAAATATCTCTCTGCCTTTTACTGAAAAATATTCCAGCGAAATTTTATCTCTACCCATGCATCCAGACCTTAAAGAAGAGCAAATCAGGTACGTTTCTGATTTAATTAATTCTGGATAACATGCGTTCAATTTCATGGTTCAATCAGTAAAAATAATAGAATATTTATAGGAAGGCGATACTAACGGGAGCATAATGAAAGCCAGGAAAATATATTCATGAAAATCGCAATGAGTTCCAAAGTTTATAATAAAAAAGGTGGAATCTCACGCTACGTTGCAGAGCTTGCAGAGCGCTTCGCAGATGAGCATGAAATACATGTATTCTCTTCGAATTGGGAAGATGTAGGTAATGATAACATAATATTCCATAAAACACCCCTGCCGCCTGGTCCATTGCTGGTTGGGGCGGGCACTTATTTTCTGGAGATGTCAGCGCTCTCAAAGCTTATGCGGCGCAAGTTCGATATAATCCATACAGAAGGGCTTGAGAGCGTCTGGTTGGACGTGGTCACGGCGCATTCCATACACCGGGCGGCTCTTGAGGTTATGAAAAATATAGGGGAGTTGAACCCTCTTGGGACAACGGATTTATTTCTACTAAATGTTGAAAAATTAAATTATCAAAAATATAAGAACTATCGTAAAATCATCTGCGTTTCTAATTCTTCAAAGCAGGAACTTATGAAATATTATAAGGTACCTTCCGAAGATATAGAAGTAATACCTAACGGGGTGAATCCAGATGAGTTCAAGCCGTTGAATAAACTTTCACTTTTTCCTCTTAGAAAAAAATACGATATTGGTGAAGGAGATGCAATACTTTTGATTGTCGCCACTGAATTTTATCGTAAAGGAATGGTCGAATTAATAAATGCAGTCGATATGCTTGTTAATAAGCGTGGACATAGGGATGTTAAGCTTTTAATTGTGGGTAAAGCGCAGGTTGAAGGTCAACGTAAAGGAGATAGTTATTACAGAAAGCTGGCCCAAAAGCTCGGAGTTTCAAAAAATGTAATTTTTACAGGCAGAGTGGCTGATTTAAATGCACATTACAACCTTGGTGACATTTTTGTATTCCCGACTAAATATGAAGCTTTTGGAATACAAACGCTTGAAGCCATGAGTTGTGGATTGCCTGTAATCAATAGTAAAATAGGTGCCGGTGAACTTATAACAGATGGACATGATGGAATCCATTTTGAGGATCCAAACAATGTAGAGGAAATTGCAGATAAAATTGAAATGCTGTTGATTGATGATAAGACGAGAAACAATCTAGGCAAAAATGCAAGAAAAACTGCAATGAAATACTCCTGGGATAGTATTGCCAGCCGTACTATGAAAATATACGAAGAGATCCTTGGAGATTAAGATCATGGTGAATTTGAAAAAATCTGAAATCTCAGGCTATCATACGTTCGCAGAAGAATCAGGCTGGGATAGCTCTTATGAAAGCTTTCTTAAACGTCTGGGAAATGGGCAAAGATCTTTGTATTTCAATTGTCTATACAACATAATAAAATCAAAGAGCGGTAAACTCCTCGATTTCGCAGCAGGAACCTGCTGGACCTCCCATATATTCGCCCAGAAAGGTTATGATGTTCTTGCGCTTGAAATGAACTCAAGCGACCTCTGCGGTCTTGGTGTATTTAAAAAATACAGGGATAAAATGCCCTTTCAGGCTGTCATGGGAGATTGCGAGCGTGCTCCTCTCAAAGAAGGGATTTTTGATGTGGTTTTCTGCCACCAGGCGCTGCACCATGCAACCGACCTCGATGGAATGGTTTACGAGATGGCAAAGTGCGCTAAAAAGGGTGGGCTTGTAATCGCAGGAGGGGAGCATATCCGTCCTTTTTTCACCAGTGATGAAACATTCAGAAAAAACCACCCAGCAGTTATTTTCGGGGCAAATGAACATGCTTATCCTTACTATCAATACAGGGCTGCATTTCTCCGCGCCGGGATTGTAAATGTGAAAGTTATACCACGTGGATTTGAATGCGATTTTGATACAATTTCCCAGAAACCTGTCAGGGCACTGATTAAAAGTATCTCAAGGATTCCGGTTATCGGGAGAGGAATTATACGCTTTATGTTACTGAATTTCAGCGGTGCAGGCACTGAGATCACCATATACGGTTTCAAGCAATGAAAAGCCTTTAATAAAGTTTTATCAAAATCCACGCATACCATGCGTATGTGCCAGGTAAAGTGGAGCATCGATTTATGAAATGCCTTTTTGTAGCGTTTTAATTATGGCAGCACTTAACTTTGTTTCTCCGAAAACGGTTCTAACCAGGGCTATGTCGTCTTCCCTGAATGTTTTCAACAGCATCAGGATGATAAAGTAGCCTATTAAAAGAATTACTAATGATAGAATAAAAGCCTGGAATAAATTTGTTAAAAACAGTTTCACAAGATATATACAAGGCAGAACCGATGCCAGCGCAATAATTATTTTTGAAACTCTATCTCTGTATATTATGACTTTTACTATCTGTCTTGCCCATCTGAAAGATATCGCCAGAATAATAATCGAGGATATAAGTGAAGCCATACTTGCGCCGGTAATTCCGAAGTATTTTACGAGGATAATACTGGAAATGACGTTTGAAATCGCCCCAATGAACATGAGCTTGGAGTTCTGCTGTGGGTGCCCGGAGGAGTTTATCACAGTAACAAAGAAAAGATAAACACCGGTTAAAAACGCGGAGAGTGAGAGAATCTGCATGGTCACAGCTCCGGATGAATAATCCTGAGTGAACACTATTTTAAGTATTCCTTCAGGAAAAAGCAACAATATGGCTATCAATGGAAAAGATAGCATCAAAAGCCGTTCAATAATATACGAGGAAATGTGCTCTATTTTTTCTTTATCCCCTTTCCCAAACAACTCGCTCACCACAGGTGAGAATATGGAAAGCAAAGCCTGTGGAAATATCAACATCACGCCAGTGATCATGCTCGCAGCCGAGAAGATTCCAACATTTGCAAAACTGTCATAAAATTTTATAGCATAAATTCCTGCTGACCACAATAATCCATTCGAAACATCCATGAAAATTAAAGGTATACCAAATTTTATAAGACCTTTTGTCAATTCTGGCTGGAATTTCCCATCAAATCCCCACTTTTTCACCACGTATAATGCACATAAGATATATTGAACACCCAGAGATGCCGCAATGCTTATCAGAATTTGATAAAAACCAAATCCAAAAGAAGAAAGAACTATTAAAGAAAAATATGAAACAATAGGTGTGGTGGCTCCAAACAGAGATCCCATCTCAGGTTTTCGATAACCACTAATAATTAAGTTGAAAAAGAAGCCCGTACCATGGATTGCAAACATTAGAAGCATGAATAAAATAAGTTCCTTCTTCAGGGAGAATATGTTTGGATAAAGTCGGTTTACTGCGGCAAATCCCAACTCAGAGAATAAAACTAGAACAACGACAAGTAAAAACCCAGTCTTTGTATATGTCTTTACTTTTTCCAGATCTCCTTTACCCCGATTAAAAGCGACGAAATATGCAGTTGCTGGAGATATTCCCAGAAGCAATAACCCTACACCTAACTGGGCGGTTGACCATGCAAATGTGTAACTGCCATATTCTTCCTGTGTTATATTTTTTGTTAACAGGGAATTAAACAGAAATCCGAAAAAGCGCGTGACAATCAATGCGACAAATACGATTGAGCTTGATTTCAGCATTATTTTTCCAAGCGACTCTTTTTCCAGTTACAACACCTTCCGATAGATTTTCACTGTTTCTTCTGCACGGTTTTTCCAGTCATATTCCTTTAAAGCCAATTTCCTTGCATTATTTCCGAGTATCTGCCTTTCATTTTTGTTGTTTATTAAATATCCCAGCTTTTCTATGAAATCATTTAAATCGCCCGGTGGTGCTAGAAGTCCAACATTTGCGATTATCTTCCTTACTTCATCATAATCAAACGAAACTACAGGCTTTCCCATGCTCAGATATTCAAAAAGTTTTAGCGGGCACCACCAGAACCCATGTGCTTCAAAGTATTTGAATTCTGAAGCATCGAACGGGGCTATGCAAATATCTGAGATATTTAAATAAGCAGGCAATATACTAAAATTCACAGAACCCAAGAAAATCGTATTTTTCATTCCCGAATTTTTAATTTTTTCCAATAATTGACCTGAGCCTATCATTAAAAAATAGACATTATCATATGATTTATTTAATCTCTCAGCTATTTTTGGAATAAGATGAACTCCATGCCACTTCCTGAAGGAACCGCTGAATGTTATCACAACAGCATTTTCTGGTATGCCAAGTTTATTTCTAAGCTCAGAAGAATCGCATGGCTTGAATTTTGTTGTATTCACACCATTTGGCACCACATAAATAGGAACGTCCGTAACATTAGAGATTATTTTTTTCAGGGTCTCGGTCTGGGTTATAATAGCGTCTGCATGTTCAAATTGCGTTTTCCTGTCTTTTTCCGCGATTTTTTTTAATATTGGATTTTTATAAGCCTCATCTTCGATGTAAGGGCTATTCACTTCCAGTATCCTTGGTACATCTATCTTTTGGGAAATACGGTATCCAAATGGATTTGGGGTGTGAAAACGTTCATGGATTATGTCGGGGCGAAACTGCTTTGTTTTTTTATATACAAGATAATAACTTAAAAAATTAAAAGGGATGAATGGGATCAAATATGGTTTGAACCATAGTGTAAATCTTGCATAATTTATGTCCAAACTTTCTATTCTTTCTTCCCACAGGAATGGATTCAAAGCTCTTTTAAATGAAGGAGCCGCAAATAATTTTAAATCGACAATTGAAGATATTTTTTGTGCTATTTCAATTGTATGCACAAATCCGGCAGTATCAGATGGTGAGAAAATGTCAAACGCAAAGAAGGCGACTTTCATATTAAGCCATTAACATTTCTTGGAACTATAATAGTTTCCTACTTAGGAATATAATTATTTCTGTAAATGGTTAACGTTGACCCATCCGGTAGATTATATTCTTTAAGAAGGACATAGCTTGAGTTATGCTGTTTAAAATAATCGTACATATCGCTTACTAACTTTTTCCGGGAAAAACCCGAATTCTCTCCTGATTTAAAAATAAGATAATCAAAGTTTAAAAAGTTCTGTGCAAAGGGCTCCAGGGCTTCAAAGTATGGCACACTTATGACATTGAATGGAAGCTTTTTCATGTAAGAGTAATAACCAAAGGTAAGACCGTTGGTAAAAGCCATGTCCGGTACCACGCCGATGTAACCTACTCTGTTATACATTCTGGGATTGGTTTGAGCATCAGCCATAATGTTGTCCAGCGCATCCTCTACCCTCCAGTCCTGACTCATGGGGGGGCGTGTGCCGTATAACGCAGTTGAATACAGATCAAGCCCACCGGCCGTGGTTTCAATATGAAAGTCTTTTGAAACATCGAGACCTTCGGCAAGGGTGAATAGCTGTATTCCCCCGGCCAGCAGGATGACCGAGATAACAACTGCTTTAATTTTTTTACTGTTAAGAGAGGTAATCCAGAATGCCGAGATAATAGCAACCGCAGCAATGAATGCTATTGTATATCTATCATTTTTATGCCGCAGGAACGTCATCAGGATAAAGGGCAGTGCTATCCAGGAAAGAATAAAATAATTCGATTTTAAATGATACCTCAGGATAATCACTAAGCCTATTATAAATGGAATAAAAAAAATGAAAGAAGTCTGGAAGTTTATCAGGGAGAGCACATAGTATAGCATGGACTGAAGCGTGAAGACCTCCGGCTGGCCCTCTGTAGTTCCCCAGTATTCATTCCCCCATACAATTGTGTTGTAGACTTCGCTAATGTGCGGCGCATACCAGATCAATGCAAGAAAAAGAGCGGCAGCACCCATCAAAATAACGTTGATTCCTGGGGTTGAACTTATTCCGGTAACATTCTTTTTTTGTCCTTTCTTCCATAATTTTTTGCAGTCCGATGAGCAGAAAGATTCTTTACTGTATATAAATTTTTCATTAGTAATTTCTTTTCCGCAATAAGTGCAAATTTTCTTTGAGGATTTTTTAAAAAAAGATCCGTTTTTGATAAAAGACTCATATAGAACTAAGCCCAGCGGTCCTATTATGAAAAATAATGCCGTCCATTTGGTAAGAATGCTGATGGCAAATGCAATCCCGAACCCTATTGAATATTTTCTGTTCCTGAAATGGTCGGAAAGAAGGAGCAAATAAATGCTCAGGGCTACCGTAGCGATAAGTGCGACTTCTATCAGGTAATACCGGCGCATTCCAACCATGCTGGGATAAAGAGAGATAAAAGCAGCAGCCAGGAGACCTGTTTCCTTATTATAGAGATATTTGCCTATGCCATATACTGAAAACAACAGAATACCAAAATAAAATATATTTATTGAAACCCCTGCTGCCATGGATGTTCCAAACAGGAAATATGTCAGCACTGTTGATAGGTGGTAAAAAGGAGGGTAATAATTATCTACCATAATAAGGTTTGAAATCATCCCCGATCCGGGGTTTGTTAGAATGTTATAATATTGAAGACTCTTTGTAAGGTGGTCCGATTCGTCCCACCCCGGCGGCATAGAGTCAAGTTTCAGCCAGATATAATCGGCAAGCGCGCTTATTAGAAAGAATAATATTACATATACGAGATACTTATTTTTTTTTGCCTTCTCCAATATTAGCTGCAAAAATGGTATTGAGGTTCTTGGTGCATTTTTTCCTGTTTCAGAATCGCCTGAATTCATTGGTACTCTTTTTGATTTAGTATTATTTATGCTTTACTTAGGAAAGACCTAATATCTTTGAGAATCAAAGAAGGAAAAAATGAAGCTTTGTCTTATCAATCCCCCGTGGACTACGGTAAAAGGTTATGAAGATAGTATTCGCGTCCCCTTTCCTCTGGGACTGGCATATATAGCTTCATATCTGCAAACGAATGGAATTGAGGTAAAAATAATCGACGCTTTAGCTGAGGGTTGGCGTGTCAGGCAGGAAGAAAATAGCATAATTCGGGTAGGACTTGCACATAAACAGATAACTGACATGGTATCGGGATTCTCACCCGATGCTGTTGGTATTTCTTGCATGTTCACTTCGCAGTCCGGCAATCTCCATGAAACTGCATTTAGTATTAAAAATGAATTGCCTGATATACCTGTGATAGCGGGTGGTGCTCATGCTTCCGTAGCACCTGATGTGGTTTTAAGGGATTCGAATATAGATTTTGTAGTACACGGAGAAGGAGAACATACGATGCTTGGCCTGATGCGCCACCTCGAAGGCAGCATAGATATTTCAGAAGTTAAAGGGATCCATTACAGATACGAAGGTGAGATAGCTTTCACAGGACAGCGGCAGCCGATTATGAAACTGGATTCATTGCCGCGACCTGCATATTCTCTCCTTCCGATGGATGAATATTTCAGGAGCGGAGAAGCCGGTATGGCTCCCAGGTCAGCAACCCGCAAAAAATGGATGTCTGTAATAACCAGCAGGGGATGCCCATTCAGGTGCAACTTTTGTTCAGTTAATCTGGTATCAGGAAGGATATGGCGTGCAAGGTCTCCTGCCAGCGTTCTGGATGAAATTGAATACTTAAAAGAAAAATACATGGTCGAACATATTTTCTTTGAGGATGATAACCTTACATTTGACCCCTCAAGAGCCGAAGCAATATTCAATGGAATAATTGAAAGGGGAATTAATATTACATGGGAAACACCCAACGGTATCAGGGCAGACCGGCTTACCGCAAGCCTTGTCGATTCAATGAAAAAATCAGGATGTACAGGTCTCACTATAGCCGTGGAATCCGGTGACCAGGAGTTTTTATATAATACAATTAAAAAAAACATGGACCTGAAAAAATTAGAGTACGCTGTAAAAATTATAAAAAATAAAGGAATTGATCTAAGTGCATTCTTTATAATAGGAATCCCTGGGGAAACAGAAAAAACGGTAACAAAAACCATAAATTTTTCCCGGAAACTTGCCCGAAAAGGGGTGAGACCGTATTTCAATATTGCTGTCCCATTGCTTGGAACTGAAATGTATCGGGATGCAAAAGCAAAAAAATATTTACAAAAGGAAGAACCTGAACCTGTTGATTATCTGATGGCTATGCAGAAACCATTGCTTCGTACACCGGATTATGATCCGGAAAAACTTTTAGCCTGGAGAAAAAAAGCGATGCTGCTTGCATCATTAGAACTGTTAATACACAATCCTTCTTCTTTATTAGCGTCAGAAACTTTCCTCAGGCTGAAAAAAGAACCCCTCTCGATATTAAAAAACATCAAAATACTTTCCAGAGGCACATGCTGAATTTATAGGCAGTTTCAACACAATTTCAAGTGGAATACAATTTAATTAAATCTGAAGTGACATCATCCCAGTCCGGCATTTTCCTTGGAACGATTCTTTTTCTGCTCTCAATAGTGCGAGCAAGTTCGTTTATATCTATCGGATAACTCAAACCCACGCACCCATCGCCAACGAATTCTTCCAGCGCTCCTCCCGTTGCCACTATGCATGACGTACCGCATGCAAGAGCCTCAGCTACTGTTATGCCGTATGCTTCGAATGTAGAGAGGTTAACAAAAACATCGGCAGATTTAAAGTGGGATAGTAACTCTTTCCTATCAATATCTTTTAACCAGTCAATCCTGTTGTTTAATTTCAGCTTTTGGGCTAATTCATGCAGTTTCTTATCATAGCTTCCTTTTCCGATTACCTTGAGTCTGTAGCCATCAAGCAGGGGTAGCGCCTCTATTAGATATTGTATCCCCTTGTAGGATTCCAACCGGCCTGCGTATAGAACAATTTTTGATTCTTTTTTCAGTTGTTTTATAGCGTTAAACTCTTCCACGTTTAATCCATTGGGGATAAGGACAAGCTTTGACCGGGGGACATGAAAATCTATTTCAATAAGTTTCATCTCATATTTTGATACGCATACTATCTTCCCCGCTTTTTTAAAAATGAAGCTGCCCATCCACTGATAAGGTATGTGAAGCAGGTTTCTCAGTATAGAATGGCTTCCGCCGTGATAATGTGGCGTGAAAACAAATCTTCTCTTTGCTGCGATGGCTGCAAAAAGAGCAGGAAATGCGTGGTAATTGTGTGCATGTACTATGTCAAAATCACGGTCTTTTAAATAAAAATACATTTGCGGCGCGAAGAAATAGGCATTTTTCGGAGCAAGCGATCTAAAGCGGGTTATTTTAACCCCATTATAAAATTCTTGTTGCGGATATTTCCATGTTGAGTCCGTGCATACCACTTCAACATCAAAACCGCGCTTTACTAATCGTTCACTAATTTGCTGCACATGCGTCTCCACTCCACCGATGTCGGGATAATACCTGTGGCATACCATTGCGATCTTACTCATGTTTCAGGTAAGCACCCCTGAGTTCCTGGTCAACCTCCCAGGTACCTCCCGATTCTTTACCGAAAATAAGACTCATTCCACCTACAAGCAAGGATATCTGTGTATCAAGGAAGGAGTAGACAGGTTCAAAAATGTAAAGCTTATTTGCCTGGCCCAGATAGATGAAAATAAACAGTAAGATGAGGGCAGATGCTGTAACCATCAGACTATATTGGTATAATATAATGAAACAGAGTAAAAACAATAATAATATCAGATATGGAGAAAGTATCATCATAAAGTAGTTCATCGGAAACACGAGCTTCCCGTAATTTCCGTATTTTGGATTAAACAGCACATCTTTATGGCGCAGCAAAAGCCTGATAAGCCCCCGCCCGCGCCTGTCTTTCTGCATTCTTCGTTTAAAAAAAGCACTCTGGCTCGCTTCATAAAATATAATATCAGGATCGATGATCGTCCTGTATCCCTGTTTCCGTACTTTTATTGCCAATTCGCTGTCATCTGCCACTGAATCGGAGTCGATGGTTTTAATCAGGCGTTTTCTGTATGCTGAGAACGGCCCGTGGAAGATTATGGTTGAATCTATCCACGATTCCGCAATCTGTACTTTTGATTGCAGCGACCTGTAACCCACCTCAACTTCGGATTCATTGATAACTACCTGCTTACCGGTTACACCGCCGATTTGCGGGTCTGAAAAATCAGATGCAACTTTCTGTAACACATCTTTTTCCAGCATGCTGTCGCAGTCTGTTTTGATAACAATTTCATTACGAGTTGCTGCATAAGCTGTGTTCAGGGCAGTTGCAAGGCCATGCCTTTTTTCTGTTATTAAATTTATGCAATTATATCTTTTTTGATAGTCCTTTATTATTTCCGGTGTCCTGTCGGTTGAAGAATCAATTATTACAATCTCGATAAGTCCCAGAGGATAATCCAGTTTGAAGATATTATCAAGCTTTTTCCTTATGAGCAGTTCCTCATTGTAGGTCGGGATAATCATTGAAATTGTCGGCTTATTTCCAGATTTTTTAACAGGAAATCCTTTATTACCGTATTTAAGAATCAATCCGATGTATATGGAATAAGGTATCGCTATCAGGATGCATAATGTTATTGGTATAAGGAGGTTCATTAAATATTCTCTTCTAGGTTTTATTTATCTAAAAGGTTATCGTTGGCTTGATCACATTTTCTGGTACAATTAAAAATAAATCAGTGTGTTATTTACGAATCAAAGATTTAATATACAATAGCCGTATGATACTGATAATACGCAATCATTTCCATAATCTTTATTAATTGCGACATCCACTAATAACCCAGCCTTGAGGTGTACTTTGGCCAAAGCAAAATCAAATAAAAAATTCAAGGGAAAACCTGAAGAAAAGATGAACGATGCAAAATCAAATAAAAACGATAGATTTTTCACGGTAAAATCTCTTTCTTATGTTATTCTATTTGCAATATTCCTCTTCTCATTCTATATCCGAGGAATAGTACCATATAAAAATGCTTTCGGGTCTGGAGTCGCGGGTTTTGCAATGGACGATGCTGTCATGCATATGCGACTCGTGGAAAACACCATTCACTTTTTCCCTCATCGGATATTTTACGATCCGTTTACTTACTACCCACTTGGTATTCATGTGCATTGGGGTCCTTTATTTGACCAGATGAATGCCTTTTTTGCCCTGATTGCAGGTTTTGTTACCCATGGAGGGCTACCGTCTCAATCTACTATAAATATAGTTGGCGCTTTCTATCCTGCGGTTTTGGGGGCTCTTGTAGTATTCCCGGTTTATTTTATTGGCAAAGAACTGCTGGATGAAAAGGCAGGACTCTTAGGGGCTTTTTTAATAGCAATTTTGCCTGGAGCTTGGCTATCAAGGTCTGTGCTTGGATTCACGACTCAGCACGTAGGTGAGGTTTTCTATTTAACCCTGATGATGATGTTTTTCGTTATAGCCATTAAAAAAGCGGAAAACATTACTTTTGATCACTGGTTGAACAAGGACTGGGCAGCATTAAAAACTCCTTTAATGTATTCTATTTTTGCGGGTGTCTCCTTTGGAGCATATCTTCTTGTATGGACTGACGGTGTATTTTTCGCTGTTGTTTTTGCCATTTTTGTTGTAGTCCAGTATGTTATAGATCATTTTAGAGGGAAATCAACGGAATATCTGGGCATTGTGGGTATAATAGCCTATGTAGTAGCAATGATAATGGTAATACCGTATGTTGAGCTAAGTAATGGATTTGATTCGGCGCATTATTCTCTTTTGCATCTGACAGTAACAGGCGGGGCTGCGCTGATTTTTGCATTTCTAAGCATTGTTTCAAGGGAAATGAATAAACGGGAATACCGTGGAGTGCATTATTTATTATTTATATCCGGTTTTATATTGATTGTCATAATAGCTGTAAAAATATTAATACCCAATCTTTATGGCGCTACAATAGGCGAGTTGGGTTATATATTTACAGGAAATACAGGCGGGAACCTGACAATAGCAGAAGCATCCCCAATTACTCCTGATCAGATAATGAGTTGGTTCGGCTATAATTATTATCTTGCCTACATTGCAATCTTGGCTCTTTGTTATTATATAATCAGGAAATCAAACGCTGAATACACATTACTGATGGTCTGGAGTGTATTTGTTCTTGCCATAACACTTGCTCAGAACAGGTTTGCATATTACTATGCGGTAAATGTTGCAATATTAGTAGGCTTCTTAGGTTCCAAAATTCTGGATTTTGGCGATTGGAAAAGCTTTAACTCAACTGATGCAATTGAATGTTTGAAAAAAACCAGGGTCCAGCATATCCTTTCATTAATTTTTGTAATCGCAGTAATAGGATTCTTGCCATCAAATGCATCCCCGTTTCAATCCTCTTGTGGCTCGTGGCCCTGGTCATGCGAATCAACTCAATGGGGTGCGCTCGGCGAGGGGCAGTATGAATGGTATGATGCGCTTAACTGGATGAGGTACAATACGCCAGTGCCTGATTTACCCTATTATTCGATCTATGAAAGGCCGCCTTCGGGGCAACCATATAATTATTCTAAGAATGATTACGGCGTTATGAGCTGGTGGGACTACGGAAATATCATCACGTATTGGGCACACAGAATCCCCAATGCAGACCCATTCCAGGCAGGCATAGGCGGCGGGTCAACGCATGCGCCCGGGGCTTCTACTTTCCTGATTGCACCAACTGAAGAAAAAGCAAACGAGGTTCTTGATAAACTTGGCATTAACGGAAAACCTGGGGCAAGATATGTTGTGAGCAATGCCTATATGGCCTATGCGATTCTTACAATTTTTGCAGACTGGAATGAAACTGACGAGGGATATTATACGCAAATACAAACATCACAAGGAACTCAGGATGTCCCAGCAATGAAATATTACGACACTATGGAGGCTAAGCTTCACATATTTGATGCAAATGGTTTGCATAATTACAGGCTTGTGCATGAATCCACACCCAACCCGTATGTAAGGGGCGGCAATTCTGAGAAGTGGTTTAAGAATGTCTACAATGTCTTATACGGTGGGAATCTGCCGGTTGAGGACTCTGGGTATGCCAAGATATTCGAATATGTAAAAGGCGCAAAAATCACAGGACACGCACCGCCGAACACCACAATAACATTGACAAATACCATTAAAACAAATATCGGAAGAACCATATCATATTCGCAGACATATTATTCGAACGGAACTTATGAGTTCACAGTTCCCTATTCGACCCTCGGTCCAATCCCGGGAGAAACACAGTTCGATACAAAACCGGCAGGAGCTTATACTGTGACCGCAGACAATGTTTCAAAGCAAATCGATGTCAGTGAAACAGATGTTCTTGAAGGAAATACCTTATCCCTCAATCTTGGTTAATTTAACTTTTTTTAACGTATAGGAAACTATAAACGCATATCCCCATCATGCGGCTGAATTTTACATAGAAAAGTTGATTTCTTTGGCTTTCATTCTTTTGTGTGTCGCTAAAAATAAAAGCCAAGAAATCAGCA
>CABMII010000103.1 GCA_902386255.1 uncultured archaeon | reverse complement strand
TGTTTAACGGGATCGTGTCCCAAAATACGAACAGCCTTCACTGCCCATATCAGGAATAAGAGAAACTACAACAGTAATGAGGTTTTTCATGCTTCATGCATGAGCATTCGATCATGAACGTTTGTTTTAGTGAATATTCAGTCAGGAAATTTTCTGAAATGAGTTTTCTGATTTCTTCTGTTGTCCAGTCATCACGTTTATTCAGAATTTCCTTTAGTTGTTCTTTTTGATCATCAGAAAGTTTTGATGGTTTTCCTCCTGCGAATTTCGGTTTCAAACCTGCATATCCTTCTTTATTCCACCTGTACTGCCAGTTATAAGCCACTGGTTTTGATATTTCCACTCGCTTAGCAGCATCTTCAACCGTTACTCCTTCATAACGATATTTTATAAAATACAATCACTGCAAGACTTTTACATCTTTTACCAGGGATTTTATTCTCTTATGCAATTCTTCGGCTGTTATATGCCGTTCAATGTTGATATTTTCTGGTCTTGCCACAGTAAACTATATGGTTTTAATTAGTTATAAAAGTTACATTTTTAACTATAATATGCTTCCAAACATGCTAATGACACATGTTCCTAATTCTTGAAGCTATTTAAATGCCTAAGATAAAGAGATACTGACTCAAAAGGATTGGTATGATTTACCTATTCTTTGTCATGGTTAATAGCTAGGGTTAAAAATATGATACTCATGAACAAGCATTGCAGTGTAAAAAAGGGAAGTGTATTTTATATTGTGACTTATATGGAGTAGATAAATGAACAAAATGGATGGTTCAAAGAATATAGAAACAAACATTCTGACTGTTGATATTGAAGATTGGTTTATGGATACTGATATTTCGACATGGCATACATATGAAGACCGGATTTATGTAGGCGCCAATAAGATAATAGAACTGCTAAACAAGTCAAAGGCAAATGCAACTTTTTTTATACTGGGTTATGTAGCAGAGCGCTTTCCAGAATTGGTAGAAAGAATCAAAAATGAAGGTCATGAAATAGCCACACATGGGTATAGTCACAAACCAATTACTAAGCAAACGCGGTCAGAATTTGAAGAAGACTTGTTAAAATCTGTGAGAATATTAGAAAAGATAACTAGGGATAAAGTAATTGGATACCGAGCCTGTCAATTTACTGTAATGGAAGAGACTGCCTGGGCCATTGACGTGTTGAAGAAGAATGGGTTTAAATATGATTCAAGTATTTTCCCAGTAAAAACTCATCTTTATGGCGTGCCTGATGCTCCTTTATATCCATATTATGTTTCATCGTCAAATATTAAGTCGGAGAATAATTCAGAAAAGAATTTCTTAGAGATTCCACTATCTATTTACAGATTTCCACTTTTGCATAAAAATATACCGATAGCAGGGGGATTTTATTTGAGATTATTTCCTTATTGGTTCATTAAATACGCCATAAAAAAAATAAATGAAAAGAATCGAAAGGTGATTTTGTATATCCATCCATGGGAACTGGACCCTGATCAACCTAAAGTAAGTAATTTAAAATGGTATCACTATTATAACTTGTCTTGTACCGAAAAGAAGTTTGAGTATTTATTAAACGATTTCAGATTTGTTTCAATAAAGGAGGGAATTTTGCATGAATAATAATAGAGTGAAAGAATATTTTGAAGATATTGCATCGGACTTCGATTCATATTATGAAAAACCAAATGGCTTTTTCGATAAGGTTATAAATGACTGGTTAAGACGCCCAGGTTTAATAAAGAGAATGAAAATATCGTTAGAGCTCTCTAGCCCAATTTCAGGAAAGAGGGTTCTAGATGTTGGTTGTGGTTCTGGAAAGTTTGTGGTTGAATGCGCGAAAAATGGTGCTAAAGTAGTAGGAATAGATATTTCGAAAGAAATGATAAAAATTGCGAAAGATTTCTGCAAGAAAAATAATGTTGAGGCTGAATTAAGAATCGGAGATTCCACACAAGATTTGCCAAATGGATTTGATGTTTGTGTAGCGTTAGGTGTATTTGAATACTTCAAAGATCCTAAACCAATATTAAATAAAATGTTTACATCGACAAGAACGGGTGGCAAAGTTATATTTAGTGTTCCTTCATTATTTGCTTTTCAGACTCCTTTCAGGGAGATTTTGCTTCATTATAGAGATGTAAAATGTTATTATTATACTGAAAAAAATGTGTTAACGTTATTGGATGGTTTTAAAGCAGATATTAAAAAATTTGAATTTTATAATTATGGACCCGGAATGGTCGTTTGTATAGAGAAATAACGACTATAGTATATAAGAGATTGTCAGAAAAGGGCTGTGGGACAGAATTAAGAGGGGGTACAAGTTCAACAAAATCGGTTACACTCCCTACACTTCCACAAATTATCTGAATCTATTATCTATAAAAATTAATTAATTGTTTTGCAATTTTATTGGCGTCATGCATCTCTATAATATATTTTCTACCTTTATCTCCTGCTTCTTTTCTTAAACTTCTATCTTCGATCAATATTCTAAGATTTTCAACAATATTTCCAGGTGATGTATTGATTATCGGATTAAATGGCATATACGACTCCAGGTTATCACTTATATACGAACACACAGGCTTACCAAAAGCCATGCATTCCATGGCAAACATACCATACCATCCAATTAACAACTGGTCTATAACAATATCTGCTTTTTTATAAAATTCAATCGCTTTATTGTAGGGCATATGTTCTATTAACATAAAATTAATCTTGTAACCTTCGCTTTTCAACCTTTCAATAGCTTTTATCACGTGTTCTGTACCTTTTTTTGCTCTATTACTTGGTGCATGAACTATATTAATCTCTTCTGATTTGTCCTTGTTTTCATTTCCCACATAAGAAAAATCTTCAATCGAAATTGGATTCGGAACCCATATAGCATCAGGAGACCATTTCAAAAGGTCGGGTGTGGATACAATAATTTTATCTGCAAATTTTTTATACATCCGCAGCTCTTCTTTATTTCGAATATCTGAACCATGATGATGAATAATAACTTTCTTTTTTTGTATCTTCCATATAGGAATATCCACTCCAAATGGTAGAATCGAAGAATAATGAAAATGAAAAACATCGTATTTATTTGAAATACTCCGAAATTTAAATATTTTTTCAACTGATCTCAAAGGGAAAGGCAATTTAGTAGGGTAATAAAAATCTATATTGTATTCAAATAGGTTAGAGTCAAAAGACAAAATATCACTTTTAAGTCCCATTTTTCTCTGTGCTTTCGACAGCACTTGAGGAACTCCGGCAATATTACCGATATGCAATATTGATTCCATTAAAATCCATTACACTTCCTTTTCAGCGTTCTTACCCGTTCAGTATCCGTATCCATGTTACTATAACACCTGCAAAAGGCAATCTAGCTTTTCCAGAGATATCACTTATTAACTTATGCATTATTCACACACTTTTGACGCCAACCTTTTAGTTGCATTTACATTCATAAATAACCTTCTTTATCATCTTCAACGGTTCTGCTCAAGCTTTTCCCGCAGCAGTCAAAAACTTCAAGACTCTACAATATGTCATTGGTTCTCCTCTGTTCATGAATCAACCAACAAAGTCTATATTATCCAACCATTGATTGATGAAAAAAATTTATAGGCGGTTTCGATAACTTTAAGCTAATTCGGTTATCGAACCGCCTAATTGTATGGTTTAATAATACCGGTTAAACCAGATCTGCCAGTATCTCAGTTGCCGTACTCGAACGCACCGATATCATAACCTGCACCTATAGGCCGTGCTTTCCAGTCAAAATCGAAGCTGGGAGCGTTGGTAGGGGAACCCTTGTCTATCGCAGGAGAAGTGCTCTGGAGGTGGAAGTTTCCTGCAGTTGGATTTACAAACAATGGATTTCCAGTTTTTTGATTAGTACCCTCGCCGGCTGCCCCGTTAAATAAATTACTATCGATTACGGTGCCGGTGGCCGTATTAATTACTATATTACTACCATCGAAAATATTGTTTCTAAATATAAAACCCGAAACATCTGACGGGACTCCCGACCTACCTAATACAGCACCATAAGTATTTCCATAGAAATCATTATTTATAACCCTGACATTCCTGATTATTCCGTTGGGCTTGGTACTATCCCAGGAGCCGGATGAGGTAAATGTCCCGGCATTCATTCCTGAGCCAGAATTGTATATTATATTATTATATACACTTATATTTTCAATTGTAGATACGCCGTTATATCTTGCAATATCGTTCGCTTCGTTAATAAGTCCAACTCCCCCGGCTGAATTCCTTAAAGTATTGTCGTATATATTAATATCTTTTACATTCCCCCTCGCATCCATATAAACGCCGAATTGCGTGTTTTCAACAAGGTTGCCATATACCTGAGCGCCCTGAGTGCCGTCTTTTAAAACTATCCCTAAGGCTTGTTTATCATATAGGCTCATACTGAGAGTATTATTTCTAATTGTAGTTCCAATTGAATTGCTCACGGAAATCGATTCATGCGCATATGTCCCTCCATAATTATCTATAAAATTGCCTTCAATTGTTAAATTGCGCGTCGGTTCCCATATCCATAAGGGACTGGCTACAACCGCTGAATGTATATACATCGGGGTAAATGCAAAGTTTCCAATAAGCTTGTTGTTTCTGATAATTATGTTCTCAGCCGAATAACCAATATCTATACCAATCTGGCCTCCGCCCTGGAAATTAAAACCTTCTATTGTAATGTATTTTTTCCCTGCTATAGTAAAACCATCGCCGGGGATATAAACTGGTTCATTCGGGTATGCTGTAAATGTAATCGGGCTGCCAGCGCTTCCCGAGTTCTTAAAAGTTACCGCCTGGTTGTATGTTCCGCCTCTGACATAAACAGTATCGCCCGCTACAAGCGTGTTCGCAGCTTTCTGGATAGTCAGCCATGGCTGCGTTTGTGTGCCTGGATTGTTGTCATTTCCGTTATTGGCAACATAATAGATTTTTCCTGTAGTTGGTGTGGGTGTTGGAGTCGGTGTTGGCGTAGGAACTGGATTTGCTGTTGGTGTTGGAGTTGGTGTGGGGGGAGGAACTGGAGTTGCTTTTGGTGTTGGAGTTGGTGTGGGCGTAAGAACCGGTGTTGCTGTTGGTGTTGGAGTTCCATAATCTGCCAATATTTCTGCTGCTGAGAGAGACCGGTTATAAATCTTGACCTCATCTATTGCGCCATTGAAATAACCAGTGCTCGCTGTGGAACCGCCGATGAATATGTCGGGAACCGTGTAATCCGTTTCCGTATTGCCGGCTGCAACGCTTCCGACCTGTGCTCCGTTTATGTATATCCTGACAGTGGTTCCGTCAGCGGTTGCTGCAACGTGTGTCCACGCATTTAGTGGAATTTGATTTGCGCTAACGGCAATTTTGTCCGATATTCCGTCCCAAACCAAAAACTCTAGGTTCCTGGCGCCTGTAACGAATAGCAATTTGTCTTCTCGTGTACTTTTCAAGCCATTGGCAAAGCCGGTAATGAGCGCATTACCTGCGGGAACGGCAGAAAGATTAATCCATGCGCTGATGGTCGTCTGTGGGATGTTTACTATCTTAGAGCCCACTACATAGTTGTTTACACCATTGAACTTCAGGGCAGAGCCGATTTTCCCCGTTGTCCATGTTGCGCCATAGATCGTTCCTGTGTTTCCGTTGCCTGATGAATCCAAAGCGTTGTTATCGAATTTCCAGTAAGCAACTAAACCGGATGGTGTGGGTGTTGGAGTTGATGTCGGTGTAGGAGTCGGTGTTGCTATTGGTGCTGGTACCAATGTGGATTTTAAGCTTAAACAAAAGTCATCCACCCAGAATGTTCCATAGCCTCTCCAGAAATTAGCATAAACATAAATATACGTAGTATTAGATACTGTCGTGAAATTAATTTGCTTTTGAGTCCAGTCGTTTGTGCCCTTGCTGAATATCAGGTTGGTCTGGTGGAGCACATTCTTGTTGGCGTCAAGTTCCACTACTCTAACAGCAGGTTCGTTAGTGCCTCCGGCATTTTGAGTTTTTCCCCACACTGAGAATGTATAATTAGTAAGAGGTTTTGCTGTTATCAGATCGGATTTCGGATATCCGCTAAAGCTATCGGTTGTTCCGGAGACGTTTATTTTTATTGATTTTGAACCGCTATGAAAAACACTGTCCCATATCGGAGTGTTCCCGCTGCTTATCACAAAAGTCCAATTTAAAGGTGCAACACTGCCACTTTCAAAACCTGGATTTGCGATAAGGTTTTCAGAGGCTGCTGATGCTAAAACTGGATAAATCAGGAGCAGACTTAAAACCGCGAATGCAATTTTTATAGAGTTCAAAATCTTAGAGTTCTTTTTTTTCAATTTGGCATTTTTCATCATAATCACCTTTTTTCATCATCATCACTATGATAGTGATGACAATCATTACATACTTATTCTAATATTTAAACATTTTCATTTTAGTTTGCTGTTAAAAAATTTGGTGTTGGAGATGTAAATCAGGTCTTTGAAAATTCTAAATCAGGAACTATATTTATGAAGATATATTCAATGAAGCTGTAAAACAACGCTAACACCCAAAATATTTTACATTCCCTTGATCAGGTGAGTGGGATTAAACTGGATGGCCATTTAGTGACTGTTTGCCCGCCTGTCCGCACTACTGTCTTTGATGGCGTTTCATTTGCCTTCGATGCTCCTAGTACCAACAGAGTTGTTTTTAACAACAGTACCCAAAGTGATATTTTCATTTGTTTTTTCCTGTCCATTTGTTTCCCTCCTTCTGCCGCTAGAGATGCATAGAACATCTAAAGCAGGATATCTTTTAGTATATCAATTCCCAATTTAAGTATAGCGAAGGTTTTCAAGGTTTTTTGAGTTTTTACGGTATATAAAAGATTATTTTAGTTTTTTATCGTTTATTAGACTCTTTTTTTAAATTAAAAGTAGAAATAATACATATAATATTAAAATAATCTCTCCAAATACTTAGGTGTTAGAGACTGATGTGAAAATGATTAGTGATATTAAAATATGCTAATATCTGGCTACCGTGACAAAACCCGTTCCTCTCGCGGTTGCAGGCGCAAATTGATAAAGCTAAATACTCATTTGGATTAACTTTATGTTTGTATTTTCCAAACTATGCCTTAACCGGCAGATGAAAAAGCAGTAAATTTATGCATCAAAACATTATAATTAAAGATGCTAGCAATCTATATTTATAATAAATAAAGATGAGTTATGATACGAAAAACCATAAAAAAATTAACAAAAATAATCTCACTCATATTATATTATGGATTTGCCTTTCATTTACCCGCAGTCCGTTTACTTCCAATAACTAAACCAATAAGAGCATTTCTTGCAAAACGGATACTTGATGAATGTGGCGATAATGTATGGATAGAAAAAGGTGCATGGATTGGTAGTGGTAGTAATCGAAAAGTGGGAAATAATTCGGGTATCGGTGAAAATGCTGAGATAGGCAATTATACTTGCATAGGTAATAATGTAATGATGGGAAAGGATGTGATAATCATCACGCGTAACCATGAATTTAAAGATGTAAATATTCCCATGAATTGTCAGGGGTTTAAGGATTATGAATCGGTGGTTATAGGAGATGATGTATGGATAGGAACGCGAGTAATACTATTACCTGGTGTCTATATCGGAAAGGGGGCAATACTAAGCGCAGGAGCGGTTGTGACTGGTGACGTTGAGCCTTACAGTATAGTGGGTGGTGTTCCTGCAAGGTTTATTAAATCAAGAATTTGACGGAATCGATAAGATAAGGGTTTAACCTTCCTTTTGGCTTAGTTGCCATTTCAGACTCCTATGTTTTGTATCAAATCTTTGAAATATTTTTTATCTTCATTTGTAAGAAATAATGCGATAATTATAAACACATAAATTAATAAAATCAGAGCGCCCACTAAATATTTCCCTACAAATCCCAGATAGTTAAAAAACAAAATTGCCAAGATGGTCATTCCAAACATTTTTACATGCCATTGAAAATCAATTTTAATTTTTAATATTTTTATAGTTAGAATTACTATCAGAAGCGAATTAATCGATAAAGATATTACCGTAGCGATTGCTGCTCCTGAGATGCCAAAATAAGGTATGAGTAAAACATTCAATGCAATATTTACCCCGGCAGAAACGCCAACTACTTTTAGACCGAGATCAGGCCGCCCAGCAGCTGTAACAGATCCCCCTATTGCTTTAATAAGCCCGAAAATAACTGTTCCTACAATCAAAATTTGCAGTGGCAAAACCGAAGAAACAAACCCGCCTCCAAACATCATCGTTATAATTTCCTTCGAAAAAAACCCAACTCCTAAACCAATAGGAAACAAGAGGCATGCAGTATATTTCATACTTTTATCAATCATCGTCTGCAGTGCCGAATTATAATTCTTGTTCCAGTACTCGGCGGTTGCGGGATATGTTATAGTTTGAATGGCCTGAGGAATTATCCAGAAGAATTTACTGAAACCAGATGCTACACCGTAATAACCTACATCTGCGGCAGTTAAGAAATATCCTATCATTATAGTGTCTGCATAATAATTTATCAAATTTATTGCATTTACCCCAAATATCTGTGCGCCGAATACTAACATTTTTTTTGTAGTCTGAAAATAATATTCAAACGAAATCTCAAAATAATTCCTGCTGACCGATACCAGATACAAACATGACCCCACGGAAGCCAGGACAATACCCAGCACCAATCCTGAAACGCCGTAACCCAAATATAATGACAATAAAGAGATAACCAGCATCAAAACACTCTGGATAATCGTTGCAATGCTGTATTTCTTCATATCTCTCACGCCGTTCAGCAATCCGAGTAAAGCTCCACCTACCAGTGCAAATGGAAAAACTAAAGACAAGATTTTCAATAAATCGGATAGTCCAGGCATGTTGAATATTCCTTCAAATATTCCGGATAAAAGGTAAACCAGCAAACTAAATATAAGCCCGAGAAACAATGATGTAATAACCCCCGAAGATATAATCACATTGAATTCTTTACTCTCTTTTCTGGATTCAGCGACATACTTTATCATTGCGCCCGGAATCCCAATCCCTGCAAATACGATGACAATCCCGTAAATAGTAGAAGTCATCTGGTATAATCCTAAATCTCCGGGGCCCAGATACCTCCCAAGAAAAACAATTATGATGAAGCTGAGAAGCATGCTAATTGCAGATGCGATGAACGTTAGTCCGACATCCAACGCAAACTTCCTTGTTTCCTTCATGACCTGTATTTATTATTCAAATGGATATATATGTTTACAACCTGAGTTTGACAGTTGATAAATCTTTTCTATCGTAAATGTCTCTTTTTTTGGTGGGAAAATCTATTTGACAGTTAATAGAATCCTTTTCGGCTCATTTTTTCTGAATTTAACCGTAACTGTCAAATTCATCAGGCTATTTTTGATGAATTTTGTCGAAATATTCTTCAACTTTTTAAATTCATATCTTATCAGAGATACGAAAAGTTGGGCCATAAACCCAATGATCAATGCTCCATAAATGCTGTTGTCTGACCATACACGTAGTGGTTTTATTTCAATCTCGTTTTTCAACGAATTAAATATTTTTTCGATGGAATCTTTTTTTCTGTAAGTTTGTAGAGTCTGTTGAAGTGTCAAATTCTCACTTGATTTTATGCAGAAAAATCCCTCCCGTCCAGTAATAATAGCATTTTCAACGAGTTTTAATGCTTCTTCATCACTGAGTTCTCCGAGTTTGGTTTAATACGAAT